>JBIJAX010000016.1:0-42454 GCA_044345485.1 Kapaibacterium sp. (SeqCode) | reverse complement strand
CGTTGAATCATTGATTACTGTAGAAGCAATGGCCTCTGGCTCTGGGCCCTTGTTATCCGAGCGATCATCCATGCTGTTGGTTGTGTGACCAGCATTGAAGTTCGATGGATAGTAAGCTGCTGTCCGAGTCTCAAACTCATTTCCTGAGTCCCAGATAAGATTGCCATCAGCATTCCACAGCGTAAAGCCACGTCCACCAAGTGTATAGATCTCGTCAAACACTCCATCACCGTCGAGATCACCAAGATTGTTAACAACATTGAGTCGTCCGAGCTGAGCATTCGTCTTGAGTGATGGGTACAGATTCAAAAGAGACGCATCTATTAGATACGTCGCAGCACCAGCACGTACTTCTTCGATGAACGTTCCCCACTCACGTGCATCGCCTTCGTTAGCCGTAGCAAGGTATGTTTGGCCTCCGATCGTAACGGCAGTGATAGCATCCGGCTGATACATGCCATAGACAGGCCAGTTGCCAATCTTAATCGCTGCACCTGTACCCGCTGCATTATCGCGGTCGCTTGGGTCGAGTCCATTCGGACGATCGAACGTGATAACTCCAACAATCGGATCGTTCTGTGATATTGTGATACTTCCATTTGGAGGCGAAGGCAGGAGTGATCCACCAACACCGAAGTCGTTATCGTTCACAACTGCGAAGGTATTGGCGTTTACACGTGCGATGCCTTCTACTTTGTCCACAGAACCATAACCAACCCCAGGAAGATAGATGCTCTTCTTCTTTACTACTGGCTTTACACCTGCGGCTGTAAGCTCTGCAAATGTGCATTGTTCTAGCGTCTTGCCGGCTGGCAGAGTGGGTGTTACGAGTGCAAGATTTGTAGCCCCTTTGAGGTTGATCTCGAATACATACTTGCGAGCGCGCAGGCCAGTTGCATCATCGCGCTCTACAACATAAAACTTGCCGCCACCGAGCGATACAGCGTCACCGATCTTATCGCACGATCCTGCCTTTTCGAACATTGGGTAGAGGTATTCACCAACGATCTGCTTGGTGACAACGTTCATTGCGATAATGCGACAGAATGTCGAAGCCCTTGAGGTTGCATCTGTTGCGTTATCTGGATTATCGATGGGGCTCTGAATGAATGCATAAAGAACATCGCCCTCAATTGCACAGGCTTCAAAACCACGATTTGCTCTGCGCTGGGCGTACACAGCGGGCAGCAGCTCGTTACCATATGTGCCTGCGGCGGCGCCTACAGAAGCTGCAGTTCCAGCCGGGATATACCGGTCGATAAGTCTGCCGCTGCTTGTGAAATTGTAAATGGCTGGACGATACTCGTCTACCATCCACCATGTTCCAGCGTTATCGACAACAAGACCTTCGAGGTCGGCACCAAATGGATCGTTTGGCAGGTCGTTTCCAAACAGGTCAACAGGAAGTTCATCTGTGTAGGCTGTTCCTTGAGCACCTGCTTGAAGGTTCGGCAATCCCGTAATCGGTGTTGTTCCGTCTGCGCGAGTAAGCTTTGTGCGATTCAGAATGGTGAATGATCCTGTTACACGATCCAACTCAAACCGGATCACTTCGGCCTGATAGTTTGGAAGTGCAAACGGACGACGTGTCTGACCACGAATCACAAGGGGCTCGGCATTCGGTCCACGATCTGGATGCGTCAGAAATCGCAGCTTGTTTGTATCAGCACCATACCCATCAAACCATAGACCCGAGAAGCCACCTAGCATGATTTGCTGTCCAGCTGGTGTAGTTCCCAGCACCGGACGATTTGACCACGTATAATTTGTTGATCGAGGAAGCCCCTTACTGTAATCCTTCCAGCCAAGAGGCATCACACGCAGCAGGGCTGCATTTGCAATGTCGATCACAGCTATTGCGTTGTTCTCCTGAAGAGTAACGTATGCCGTGGCACCGTCTGGCGTAATCGCAGCGTACTCTGGCTCAAGATCTTGCGCAACTGAAGAGAAGATCCTTGTGCCGAGAGAATCACGGAAACCATAGATGCGAACACCCAGAGCACGGAGTGAATCCTGGCGTCCGTTGAGAGAAGAGAACGATACTGTCTGAACTGTTGGACTTGTTGGATTTGTGACGTTGATGATTGAGACGCTACCTTCAGGATCGACTGCGTAGTTATTCTCCGGTTCCCCTTCGTTGCAGACGATAACGCGCTGTCCGTTTGGAGTAAACACCAGCATATCTGGTAGCGCGCCAACAGTTACCTGTGAGCGAAGATTACCCAGCATATCGAGAAACACGACCTTGCCCGGATTTGACTTAAGCGTTGCATCTTCGAGTGCAACCGCTACGAGTCCGTTCCTCACAGCAACGCTATTTACTCGGCCATTGAACGGTGTTAGTGCAACTTCACGCGCAACTACAGGTAGCAGAGGATTAGCAATGTTGACGAATGTGAGCTTGTTACCGGCTGCATCCGACAGAATTGCGGTCCGCGAAGCCGAATCATAGGTTACAACTTCTGCAGAACCTTGATCGAACGTTGCCGGACGTTGTGTATGGCGCGACAAGAGCTGCAGAATGCTTCCTTGTGCCGGCGATTGAGCCAAAAGCTGCGGTGCGAGTATTGAACAACTCAGCACAACACAGAGTACGATAATGCGTCTCATGCATCAACCTTGATATATTGTGTGCGGTGGAACTACGACGCAAAATTCCCCCGTCAATGTATCGTAAAGGTCATCCCTACGTTACGTTTGTGCAACTGTATTACGGAATTGCAATGCATTATCGATTGATCACAATCACGGCTCTGGCGACACTTCTGCTCACGTCATGCGCTTCTGTTGGCGATTGTCTCAAGGGCGTAACAGTTCAGAACTTCAGTGTAACACTGGATAAAGGCATGTGCTTTGGTCAGTGCCCTGTCTTCAACGGATCTGTACTTGGAGATCGTAACGTAATGTATAATGGCATCAGGTTCACCGAACGCGAGGGTATGCACAAAGGCACAGTATCTGAGTCTGACCTCTGCGATATCATCACAGAGATCCGCAACAACAACATCTTGTCGCTCGACACGAACTATCGCGAAAACGTAGCAGATGCGCCCGAAACAGAACTTCGCGTTGTCTATGCCGGCAAGGTCAAAACATTCCGTTGGAATCTCTCAACACCAGCCCCTTTCAAGAAGCTCGAAGCGCTGATGATCAAGCACACGCACGAGAATGGGACGTTGAGGAAGTTCTGAGTACTGGGTACTGATTACTGATTACTGGTTACTGATTACTGGTTACTGGGTACATCAGACATCATCTTTACCAAGAATGCTTTAGGCTGTTCGCTACTCGCTGTTCGCTACTCGCTGTTCGCTACTCGCTGTTCGCTACTCGCTACTTACTTCACCGTTCCTGAATACAAAAACGCTATCCCACCGGTGAGTTCTTCATAGGTGCACTCGGTGAGGCGTCCAGTAGATTCCATGAGTGCAGTGAACTGCTCTCTGCATGGAAATGCTGCGGCAGTTGTTGGGAGATACTCGTAGGCTTTGCGATTACCTGTGAGCAGACCACCAATGAGTGGGATGATGTGCTTGCTGTAGAACCGATACGTAATGCCCATGATGCCACGGGGCTGACCAAACTCGAGCACCACGATGCGTCCGCCAGGTTTTACAACGCGCGCCATCTCGGAGAGCGCCGTCTTCGGCACGTCTACGTTGCGGATGCCGAACGAGATACTTGCTACATCGAATGTTGCATCTGCGTACGGCAGGTGCATTGCATCGGCCACTTCGAATGCAACATCAAGCCCCTTGCCTTTTGCCTTGGAGGGGGCGTGTGATAGCATGTCGGCGTTAAAGTCTGTGCCGAGCACGCGTCCTTGAGAGCCTACTGTGCGCTTGAATTCAAGCGCGAGGTCTCCTGTGCCTGTTGCGCAATCGAGCACGGAGCTGCCAGCTTTCGCGCCGCTAACCTTGACCGTACGCTTGCGCCAGAGATGGTGAATGCCCAGCGAAAGAACGGAGTTTGTAAGGTCGTAGCGAGGTGCGATGTCGGAGAACATCGAGTGGACGGCTTGGCTCATGCGTCAAAAATACGTTGAACGGTGTTCCATGCACTCAGCATAACAGCGGGAGTTCCCTGACCCGGGAAGGCGCTGTCGCCGATGTGATAGAGTCCGCGAAATGGTGTCTGGTTAGGTGGTAGTGTAACAAGTGGACGCGACACGTCGTGCGGAATGCCGCCAACGTATCCTTCATACCGCTGCGTATAGTCAACCCAAGTTTTCGGCGTTCCAGCATCTTCATGAGAGACCAACATACCGGCAAACTCAGGCATACGACGCATGATGATGCGCATGATATGATCGTGCACGAGCTGCTTCTGCTCGCGATAGGCTTTTTCTGAAAGCCCCTTCCAGTCTTGCGACCGGGCATGCGTGCTCACAGTAACGGTGCTGTGTCCAAGGGGCGCCTTCTCGCGGTCATCCGGATGCGAGATGGTAAGGAACAACGACTTCGAATGCACATGCGGCACTGGTTCATCAAGATGCAGTTGCACGTATTGTCCGGGCAGCTTGGGCACACCCTCCAACACGAAGTATGCAGTTACGGCACACCATACGTCATCGAATCTCCTGCCCTTCTTTTCGTACCACGATGCCACCTTGCCCTCGGTGATCGCTGGCATGTTCCAGATAGGAATCGATGAAATCACGTTGCTGCCTGTGTAGGACTCTCCGTTTGCGCACGCTACGTGCCATGTGCCCGCATGCTGCGTAACCGATGTTACGCGCCGACGGAACTTGATCTCTGCGCCGTTGGCCGCAGCTGAGCGCATGAGCTGCAGGGCTGGACGGTACATGCCACCCATCGGGTAGTATGTATCACTTGGATAGGTAAGCCCCATAGCGCCTGTAACGTAGGGGGCTGCCGATGATATGTTCTGCGTGCTGATCAAAAGCTGTTCATCGATGAAGTCTCTGTACGCAGGATCACGGTGCACCTTGTAGCGCTCCATGAGAACTTCTACTGGACGTATCAAGCCGGTTGCAAGGGGCGCCCCCTTCAATGCTGATGGCGATAACAACGTGAGATAGTCACGAAGCTGTGCAGGCGGAAAATGCGTGAGCCCGCTGATCAACCCCCAGACGCTGGACTCCAGATCGTAGAGCTTACTCCAGAAACCTTCCTGATCGCCGTCGGGAAACAACCGCTGTACCTCACGGATCCATGCCTGTTTGTCGGCGTGTCGAATAACATCAACCGTCGGTGTGCGGATGAGCATTCCGGGATCTTGGTGAATAACATTGGGCGTTATGCCAAGGTGGTCAAACACACGTCCAGCCGGCTGATGCTTGCCCAGCCCGGCGATTGTGGTTGCCCCAACATCGAAGGTGTACTGTCCACGCTTGAAAAACGACGCGCAGCCTCCGAGCGTGTCGTGGGATTCAAGCAGCAGGACCTCGCGTCCGCTCTTTGCAAGCAGCGCAGCTGCTGTTAGTCCGGCGTAACCAGCGCCGATGATGATGTTTCTTTGTTGTGCAGACATGGGGCTAAAAACACCATAGATGACTGATCCGTTCCACAGCCATTCCTGCTAGATTTGTGCATGCAGAATTCCACCCTCTCCCTAGCCGTAGTGATGATGCTCATGATGAGCATGGGCGTAGGTTCCGCGCAGGAGCCTCGCGAAGATGCAGATCAGATCCGCACACGTTACGAAGACTTTCTGCGCAGACGCGAGCCACGCAACAGAACCCTTGCGCCAGATGTTCGCGCACGAGCTATCGACGCTCTTGCACGATCACAGTCGAAGCTGCGTGAGACCAATCAGGCAGAGCAGCCTCAGTGGATGCAGAAGGGTCCGTTGCAGATCGGCGGACGCATCAAGAACATCGTAGTAGATCCAACCAACAACTCCCTGATCTACATCGCTGCTGCTGCAGGGGGCGTATGGAAGTCAACAGATGCCGGTGAGAGCTGGAATCCAATGATGGACTTTACCAATGCCATTGCCATGGGGGCATTGTGTATGGACCCAGCAGACACCAAGACGATCTACGCCGGAACTGGTGAACAGGTGCGCGGTGGCAGCATCTACTTGGGCGCGGGCCTGATGAAGTCAACCGATGCCGGTGCAACATGGTCGGTAGCCGGTCTTACTTCTGTGGGTTCCTTCTCGCGCGTCTTCATTCATCCCAAGCAGCCCTCGCTGATGATGGCATCTGCAATGAACGCTGATGCCGGCGTATGGAAGAGCACGGATGCAGGCCGCACATGGAACCGCGTGTTGAAGGGTCAGGCCTATGACATGTCCATGGACCCAACAGATCCGCTGCGGTGGGTTGTAGCAATGCCAGATGACGGGCTTCTATTTACAACTGATGGTGGAACTACATGGTTTCCACGCAACAACGGCATTGGTGGTGCGATCGGACGCTCGAGCGTCATGATTGCCCCTTCGAACCCAAACATCGTCTATGCACTTGTCGAACTTGATGGTCTTGCCGCTTTAGTCAAGTCAACTGACGGTGGTGAGAATTGGAAGATCACATACCGCGATGCACAAGGATGTTTCTTTGCTGGCAATTGCTCGCCCAGCAGCAGTCAAGCCTTCTACGACAACATGCTTACAATCAACCCGCGTGATGCCGATCATGTAATCGCTGGCGGCATCGATCTTTGGATGACTCGCAATGGCGGTGCGTCTTGGCAGAATGTTACCAATGGGTATGCCGATGGCGATGGTGCTAACACGCCGCACGTAGACCAACACTGCGTTACCTTTGATCCGATCGACGAGAATGTTGTGTACGCCGGCAATGACGGTGGAATGCTGAAGAGCACGAATGGAGGCGCCTCGTGGACTGCTATCAATAACGGGCTTGCAGTAACCCAGTTCTATGCATTTGACGTAGACCGCACAACTCGTGAACGAATGTTCGGTGGCACGCAAGACAATGGTACGCTTGGGACATATGAAGGCACCGTGGACTGGGAACGCATCTGGGGTGGTGACGGCATGGTAACGCTCGTCGATCCATCTGACGGTAACATCGTGTATTGCACCAATCCGAATGGCTCAATCATCAGATTGGACTTTAAGCGTCAGTCAGCCCAAGCTATCATGACGGGGATTAACACAGGCGAATCCGCAGAGTGGGTTTCACCGATTGCTATTGACCCATTCAATGCCAGTGCAATGTGGACCGGACGTCAGCGCGTGTATTTCACCGACAACAAGGGCGATGTGTGGTCTGCTTCCTCTCCGCAGTTCGCTGGCAATGTCTCGGCCATAACATGTTCCCCAGCAGATGAAGAGGTTGTGTGGGCCGGAGGTGCTATGGGTGATGTATGGGTTACCACAGACTACGGATTGAAGTGGACTGAGGTAAGCGGAAACCAGCTCAGTATGCTATATGTGAGCGATATCGCCTGTGATAACGAAAACAAGAACATCGCTTGGGTTACCTACTCCACATATGGCACATCACAGGTCTGGCGCACAACAGATATGGGCAAGACATGGGAGCCACGTTGGACAGGTATGCCAGATCTGCCGGTGAATTCTATTGAACTCCATCCCGATGACAACAACATTGTCTTCGTTGGCACCGATGTTGGCGTCTTTGTGTCCTTCGATGCAGGGGGCTCATGGATGCCCTATGGCAAGGGGCTTCCACGTTCTCCTGTGCTCGACTTGCGAATCGACCCAACATACGGCTATGTACGCGCAGCTACTCACGGACGCTCGATCTGGGAAACATCGTTACTATCGGTGCGTCCTTCAGAGCCCCTTGTCACGTCGCCAGTCGGTGGCGAACATTATGTCGGTCTTCAACAAGCCGTGTTGTCATGGACTGGTATACCGTCTCCTGTTACCGTTGAGTATTCAATCGACAACGGCACAACGTTTAACGTCATCGCTAAAGACGTAGCTGCAGGGTTGATACAATGGCAGGTTCCGAATGCTCCAACGAGCACTGCTGTAATTCGTGTTGTATCGCAGTCAGCACCGTCAGTTGTTGCGAGCAGCCGCACATTTTCTATCGGACGCCTTGCAAAGGGAATTATCCAGTCGCAGCGAGGCATGGGATGGATTCCGTATGGACTTTCATATGACGGCAAGGGCGGGCTCTGGACGTCCAACTTCCGAGCGAACACCTTGCATAAGATCGACCCAACCACACTCGTACCGATCAAAACTGTAACGATGAAAAACGCCGGCGACAGTTTGTTCACCGACATCTGCTACGACCGCGTAAAGCACGAGATCTATGTGCACAGGCTCAATTCGGGTGATGGCGCATCAACAACCGTGATTGTGGTTGATACCAACGGCAATCGACTGCGTTCGTTCCCATCGGCAGCAAATCGATATGGTATCGGACTCGAGCTTGTGAACGGCATACTCTACGCTGGTGAGCGCGATGGCGACCGGCGCTTTGTTGGGATGAGTCCGATAAATGGACAAGAGATCTTCTCTGCATACAACCCATTCCAGCAGACATATGGTCCTCGTGGCCTTACCACAGATGGAAATGGCAACTTCCTGCAAGTATGTACAGGATTTGCCGCAGGGGGCGGGGCGCTGCAAAACGCGTCGATTGCAGAGATTCCCATACCCTCAGGTCCATCGATGACGATCACCAATTCTCTGCCACTTGAATCTACACGTGGACTCATCAATGCGCGCGGCGTGGAACTCGATACACGCGACGAAACAATGTGGATCAGCGATATTAACGGCACGATTTGGAAGTTCACTGGACTCAGGTTTGTTGAGCCCCCTATCACTTCTGTATCCGAGCAAGCGGAAGAGCAACAGCAGCAGTCGATTTCGATCATTCCACATCCAGTGCGCTCGAGCGCGCTCGTCAGTGTAGCTGCAAGCGGACGTGACCGTGATGTGATAACAACGATCTTCGACATCACAGGGCAAGCAGTGCTCACTTTGCCACGTGAACACCAATCAGCAGACCAGCTTCTTCTTGTGCGTATTCCAGATGGCAAGCTTGCCCCAGGCACATATGTTCTGACAATCGATACAACCAACGAGCCGCCTCTTCGTCGTACGTTTGTGGTTTGCGAGTAAGCATCGATCATATCAATCTGCACTGATTTCCTGCCATGCAACACATTATTCTTTCAATCATCACGATGAGTATCGTGTGGTATGCCTGGCAGAATTTCAAGTGGATCGGTAGACTCAAAGCCAGTGACCTTGAGTTAAGTGACCAGCAGCGTCAGCAGCGCCAGATGAGTTACATCATGCGCATTGTAGTGTGTCTGCTTACACTTGCAATGCTCCCATTCATATTTACGTTTATCGTCAAGTAATGTCAAACGACTCTCAGAACCCCTCCAATCAGAATTCAAAGACGTCTGAACGTCAGTTCCTAGAAGGCCCTCACTCGCGCTTACGCGAGTTCTCATTCGTAGTGCGCGTTATGCTCGAGTTTATTCGTGGCTTTCGCATTCTACACTTCGTTGGTCCTTGCATCACCGTGTTTGGTTCGGCTCGGTTCAAAGAAGACCACCCCTTTTACCAGATGGCCCGTGATGTAGGCTCTCGTCTTTCAGATATGGGCTTTACAGTAATGACAGGGGGCGGCCCAGGAATCATGGAGGCTGCTAATCGTGGGGCCAAAGAAGCAGGCGGAACAAGTATTGGACTCAACATTGAATTACCGTTTGAGCAGCATGCAAATCCGTGGCTCGATGTGATGATCAACTTTGAGCATTTCTTCGTGCGTAAGGTTATGCTCGTGAAGTATTCACTGGGATTTGTTGTGATGCCCGGGGGATTCGGCACAATGGACGAGCTGTTCGAGGCCATCACGCTGATGCAGACGAAGAAGATCTTCAACTTCCCCGTTGTGCTGATGGGCAAAGACTATTATGGCGGCATGATGGAGGAGATTCGGAAGACCATGATCGAGAACAAGACGATCAGTCCCGAAGACCTCGACCTGTTCTTTTTGACCGACAGCATCGACGAGATGGAGGCATTCCTGCGCAAGAGTGTTGTAAAACGCTTTGGCCTAAAACAGCAACTCTTCATTCCAAAGTCATGAACATCTGCGTCTACTGCGGCTCTCTCTCAGGCTCCGACCCTGCGTATACTCGGGCTGCCAACCATGTTGCCAGCGAAATGGTGCGCCGAGGCCTAGGACTTGTTTATGGCGGTGGGGGCATCGGCATCATGGGCACTATTGCTTCTGCCATTCGTGAACAGAATGGCCATGTGCATGGGATCATTCCGACGTTCCTTGCCGTGGACGAAGTGCTCTACTCCAATTGTTCAGAGCTCACTATAGTTGAGTCCATGCACAGACGTAAGCAACTGATGATTGACCATTCATCAATGCTGCTTGCATTGCCAGGGGGCTATGGTACGCTCGACGAGTTGTTTGAAGCCATAACATGGAAGCAGCTGCAGCTTCACGACAGGCCCATCGGTCTGCTTAACATTAATGGGTATTTCGACCCTCTGCTGGCACTTATTGAGCATATGTCCGACAAGGGTTTTGTCCGCGACAAGCACAAGAGCATGATGATCGTGTCGGACTCTGTAACAGAACTGCTCGACCAATTGGTAGAGCAAGCAGGTAATCCGCTCTACGACAGAACAGAACGCGGATAGATTAATGTTCAAAGACCTGCTGTTTCACAGCGCGGGGTCGATCGTTCGTATCGGTCGAACTCGTCCGCTCCAGCCAGACGATGCGCCTGCGCTGCCAGAATATCTTGAACCGCGAAACTCTCCGAAAGAGTTTACCGTACTTGATGCATCACACCCGTGGACGTTCATACGAGGGGTTTTTGTTGCCACTGGCAGTCCTGCCCGAAGAATAGGCATACTCCTCATGACGAAGGTTCTCCTCGGGGCTCTGTCTCCGCTGCTGCTACACCGGCTTCTCGAGATTCTTCCGAACGTTAGTGCAGCCCCCTTCGAGCTATCAATGCGATCGCTACCAACAGCGGCCTTCGTTACTGCATTGCTGCTTGGGCTTCTTGGCATGATTGGCGCACTCGTACAACAGCACATCTACTTTACGATGCTCCGCGGATATGCAACGATTGTGAACGGCATCAACAACCGCGTGATGCGTCACACGCTGCACCTGCGACGCTCTGCGCGTTCCATGATGCAGACAGGCGACATGGTAAATCATCTCTCCAGCGATACTGATGCAATGGCTGAGGCGATGTTTTTCATACCTGAGTTTATGAATTCTGTGTTGCAGACTATTGTTGTTGTAAGCATTCTCTGGTATTACCTCGGCGCTGCAACGCTAGCTTCACTTGCAATGCTAGCACTGATCTCTCCCCTTACAATAATCGTTGGTCGAAAATTTAGAAAGCTCGACCATCACATCATGGAGCTGCGCGACACACGGGTAACATTGATGTCGCAAATACTGCAAGGGATCCGCGTTGTAAAGTTTCATGCCTGGGAGCGATCCGTTATCGACGAAGTGCAGGGTGTTCGAAAAGAAGAAATCGCAACACGGCTTCGCATCGTTCGTGCAGACGCATTGAGCAACGTGATCTTTGTCTCTACAACAACACTTGTGGGATTTGCCGGTTTTGCAGCATTTGTCGCACTCGGCGGCACGCTCACAACGCCCGTGGTCTTTGCATGCCTTGCGCTGTTCACAATGCTCGAAGAGCCATTCGGCATGATCAGTCATTTACTCAAGAACCTACAGCATGCCAAGGTCGCCACGAACAGGTTGAATGCGTTTTTCAACGCTGGTACACGTCCAATCGATGCAACTGAAATATCAGCATCTTCATCCCCAGTCTCGATCTCTGTTAACGATCTTACCGTCCGCTTCCCCGATAGCGACACAGCAGTCCTAAAGGACATAAAGCTCAATATCCCTGCTGGCGCGAGTGTGGCACTTGTGGGATCTGTTGGCGGGGGCAAGAGTACTCTCTTGCGTACGCTGGCTGGACTTCACTATCCGGAATCTGGCACGATTGCATTCTCCAATATGCCCGATGGTCTGCGCCACCGTCAGGCATACGTTCCACAGGAAGCATTCATCATGAATGCCACCATTCGTGACAACATCATGTTTGGCGAACAGGCCGATTCGGGCAAACTGCAGCGTGCTGTTGCTGCCTGCGCGCTCTCGCGCGATCTGTCGATGATGCCTCATTCACTACAGACAGAGATTGGCGAGCGTGGCGTGAACCTCTCGGGTGGACAGAAACAGCGTATCTCGCTGGCACGCGCTGCCTACTATGAACCGGGGATTGTGTTTCTCGATGACCCTCTCTCAGCTGTTGATGTTGAGACCGAAGAACACTTGATCAAGCATCTACTTTTTAACGAATGGTCTACCAAAACGCGCATCTGTGTTACCCACAGACTACAGCACGTACCACGCTTCGATCTCGTCGTGATAGTTGAGAAGGGGCATGTTGTAGCTGCTGGCCCATTTGAAGAAATCAAACATCATCCCCAAATGGTGCATCTGCTCCAGGCGCAGAGCCAGGCAGAGGCCACATCACAGGCTACCCGTGAAGCAGTCCAGAATACCATGCAGCAGGCGCCGCATGGATTTGTCGATGAGCCACAGCAGGAAGTAGGACGCATCACAGAAGACGAAGATCGCGCCACTGGTGCTGTGCGCCTGGGAGTATATCTCGACTATCTGCGGGCCATGGTGGGACGTTCATGGAGAGCCCCATTCATTCTCTGTGCGCTTATCGCAACTACTGTCGGACTTACACTCCTACCAATGACACAGATGTGGTGGCTGGGCAGTTGGACAGATTCGCAGACCTCGGGTCAACAGGTTACCACCAATACCGCTCTTGCCGTGTACGGACTACTGGGGGTTCTGATACTTGCAGCGTGGTACGGTGAGCGTCTTTTCTGGATGTATCGCTCTGCAACAGCGGGAGTGACTATCCATAACAATGCGCTGGAGGGTGTGATACGTGCGCCGCTGCGGTTCTTTGACAGCACGCCGATCGGACGCATTCTTAACCGATTTGCCCGTGATGTTGAAGGTGTGGATGACTACCTGTCCTGGAACGTTGAACAGTCTATTCGATCGCTTGCACAAACCATCGGCGCTCTTGTCCTGATCGTCAGTATCATACCGGTGGTTCTGGTAGTTGTTGCCCCTGTTCTGGCAGTCTATTACGTGCTTCAGCGAGATTACCGCAAGAGTGCTCGCGAGGCAAAGCGCCTGGAGTCTGTTAGTAGGTCAGGCCGGTATGCCCACTACAAGGAGCTCGTAACCGGACTCGACGTTGTGCACGGTTTCGGCAAAGAATCGCTCATGCTCGAGACCTACTTTGACATCCTTGCTCGCTATCAACGTCAGTACTGGTGCAGCATCATGCTCAACCGCTGGTTCAGCACTAGAGTGCCCCTGATCAGCGGTGGCGTATCACTTGCAACATGCGTGATCATCGTTGCAGTTGCCTGGACAGGAAGTATCTCGACAAGCATTGCTGGATTAGTCCTGACCTATGCTTTGAGCTTCTGGGGAAGCCTCAACTGGACGGTGCGATCATTCAGCGAGGTAGAGTCGCGCATGACGTCGGTTGAACGCCTCCTCACATACGCTACGCTAGATCCAGAGCCTCACACAACGCGAGAGCCGGTACTTACCGATGCAACGCAGTGGCCTACGCAAGGAGCGATCACAGCACGCGATCTCTACGTTCGTTATGCGCCTGATCTGCCCCATGTGCTCAGAGGACTTTCTTTCGAGATAGCCCCCGCGGCTACAGTTGGTATCATCGGCCGAACAGGTTCGGGCAAGAGCACACTGTTTCAAACGCTCTTCCGGTTCGTGGAGCCAGAGAGCGGATCTGTGTTCATCGACGGAATTGACATTACGACAATACCGTTAGAGAGGCTTCGTAGCAGTATCGCGATTATTCCGCAAGACCCAACGCTGTTTATTGGAACGATTCGAGCTAACGTAGATCGGTTTACGAACTGCACAGACGAAGAAGTCTGGGATGCACTGCGCCGTGTGCAACTTGCAGACATGGTGCGTGCGCTGCCTGGTGGACTCCAGTCGGAGGTATTTGAAGGGGGCGTAAACTTCTCGCAAGGTCAGCGTCAGCTTCTATGCATGGCACGCGCCATCCTCACCCGCGCACGGATCATCGTCCTCGATGAAGCTACAGCAAGCGTTGACGTTGCTACGGATGCTCTCATTCAACAAACGATCCGTGAAGAATTCAAGGATGTAACGGTGTTGATCATTGCTCACAGACTTGACACCGTTGCCGATGCCGACATGATCATTGAGCTGTCGGAAGGCAAGGTTGCCTCGATTACCAGACGTTGACCTCTCGCACGAGTGCGATGTTGAAGGTATCCAGGACCGACTTCTGAATATTGGCAGATAGGTCCAAGATCTCTGCGCCGTTAGCACCACCATGATTCACCAGCACGAGCGCCTGACGGTCGTGCACGCCGCATGCGCCTACACGAGCCCCTTTCCAGCCGCACTGTTCAATCAGCCAGCCCGCAGCTACCTTCACGGTGCCATCGGTTTGCGGATACACAGGCATCGCGGGATACAGCTGCTGTAGTTCATGTGCCTGATCGGCACTGATAACTGGGTTCATGAAGAACGACCCAGCATTGCCTATAACTCGAGGGTCTGGCAGCTTGCGCGAACGCACACGAACCACTGCCGTATAGATGTCATGTGTTGTTGGGGTTTCGATATTCATAGCCCCAAGCTCTTCCTGAACATCCCGATATGATGTTATCGGCTGTTCGTCGAGGGAAAGTCGATATGTAACCGATGTTATCATCAGCTGATCGCGCAGTTCACGCTTGAACACACTAACGCGGTATCCGAATGCACAGTCGGAGGCAGTGAACTTGCGGATGTCACCGCTACCAATGTCAAACGCTTCGAGTTCTTCAAAGATCGAGGCCTGCTCTACTCCATAGGCTCCGATGTTCTGCATAGGAGCAGCGCCCACCGTGCCAGGGATAAGGGCAAGATTTTCCATGCCCGACCATCCCTGCTCTACCGTCCATGTAACTGCGTCGTGCCACACCTCTCCACTGCCAAAACGCACATGCACAGAACGTCCGTCGATGCACTCAGCTCGCTGATGGATCTTGTTCACGATCACAAGACCCTGCACGTTACCAGTCAGCAATACGTTGCTGCCGCCACCAAGGATGCGAATCGCAAGCCCCTTGCTCTTGGCAAAAGCTACGGCCTCGGCTACATCGTCAATACTTGCAACAGTTGTTGCATACTCGGCTTTGGCAGAACAGCCAAATGTTGTGAGGGGGCCGAGGTCGATATCGTGATCAATGGTAAGCATTAGCGGACAAGATGCATGATGGTTCGGACATAACAATCATTGCCATGTGTACGTACGACAGTATAGATGCCGGTTTGCATGCCGAGTGTTGGTATCACCAGTCTTGAAGCTTCTGTTCTCTGCTCTGTTATGAGTTCGCCAATCAACGAATAGACTTGAACACTGCCAAGGGGCTCGGATGATGTAACAAGCAGCGCATCTATCGTGGTCGTCACGCTAAATAATGACTGCACGTTATCGTGTGCGGATGAAGTCTGCTTCGTCCATCTGTAGACAAGTCCTGATGGCATATCGGTCAACTCAGTGATGTTCTCGAGGTGATCACCCTCGTACTGAAAACCTGCAGTTGCCTCGCGCGCACTGTTCTCTTGGAAGCTCACGATGGAGTTGTCAAGGACATCGGCACCGCGGATACCAATGTGAGCAGTAACAGGGAATGTAAGAGCCACAGGACGCAGATACGCAAACTCAATGGTGCCGTCTTCATGCACACGAAGCTGGAACGAGAAGCGTCCGCTCATCTTTGCTACGCCTGTCTCAGGATCATACACGCGCGCTGCAAACTCCTGCCATTCTACAACTACCATGCGACTTTGTGAAGCTCCTTGCACGCTGTATCCAACATGCCATGGATTGGGGGCATTTGTATCGGGAACGAGCTGCATTCCAAGTGGAGCAATGATTGCATCTACATCGTCTGTCATGAGCAGTGGATAGATCGTGTAGAGCGGCAGCTTGTTTGTCCCCAAGGTTACAAACCCGTTTCGATGCACCGACATGCGCTGTCCACCAGACGGCAGTGTAAAGGGGACGTCGATTGTCGAGATGGCGTTAAACGGTGTATATGGATCCTGCAGAATACTCGGCGATGGAAGGGACTTGTACGTTTCGACCGTCGGCGAGAATCGATACGTGCGAGCCAGAAGCGGGCGCTTGCGCTCGCGCTGCACGAAGAACGTTGACGGCTGACCATACAGTGGGACGATTGCATCATGTTCCTGATACCATGGGGCATACGCCAATGTATCAATGCTGAGGCGAACGCCATAGTAGCCCTGTGCAGGCACATCGTCAATAACAGCAACCCCCGAGGGCGGCATAACACCTTGCGCTATGATCTGCTGCGTGTCTTCGTTGTACAACGTGTAGACGTTTCCTCCAGCAAGCTGCGTTGCTGGGAGCTTTGTTCTGTTGGCAATGCCAGACCCAATCACAACAGATGCAACATCCATTGATGTTGAATCTGCAGAGAAACGCACCTCTACCTGCGCAGAGTCCTGCACGGCCAGCATCGCAGCAGTTGCCGGAGAAAACTTCCATCCGAGGGCGCTCGGCGCAACAACATATGAGCCGGGTAGAATGTATCGCTCAAAGATCGTGGTCGTTGTTGTGTCACTCGTCGGTGCATTGTCCAGATCAATACGCAAATCAGGAGCGCTTTTGAATCTACAGAGAACAACAGTATGCAGGCCAATCACAGAGTCGATAATCACACGCATCTTCACTGCCTTTGCCAGGGTGAGTTCGAGGCGAGATTGAGATGACTCTACCATAGTGATGGTGAATGACTCATCATCATAATCGTTCGTTGTGATCCTGATGTAGGGTTTTGTCACAGAAACGGTGTAGAGTGCAGTACCAAGAGACTGGAATCTTACCTGCCCTTGTGCGTCAGTGATTAGTCTATTGGGCACAGGTGCCGGCGGAAGTCCACGATACAGATCATCCGATATAACGGACAGCGACAACTCAACACCTTGTAGTGGCTGCCCCGACTGGTCACGCACAACCACCGTGAGTGCGTTAGTATCGGCACGCACAGGCGCAGTACCGCTGCAGAGCGCCTGCTCGATATAGGTGCGCAGTATCGCACGCTGGCGTGGATGAAACTCAAGAACTGAGACGCCACCGTTTCTGCGCTGCATGTGACAGTACGACATGATCGTACCGCGCGTTGGACGCACGTCTTCGGAGCTGTAGCACCGTCCGGATTCGGATGTGATGCAACTGTCTAGGGGCTGTGGCCAGTAGCAGCTCTGGGTATGGATCCCTCCGCAGATATGCCCTATCTCATGACACAGCACCTGAGCGTCCCACGTCCACGCAGGGTAGGCATCTACCACGCCATTGACGTCAATTGCACAGTAGCTTGCCCCCTTCTCACAAAGTCCACCAATGGATCGGGCTACACCACCTTCGCCGCCACGCGCTGTGATAATCACCGCAAGGTCTCGATCAACGGCGGACATGGTTGCTTCATAGCGTTCAACGAACTCATTTAAGAGTCCATAGACCGATGTCTCCCTATCATAAGGCGATTCTTCTGGCATCCACACACGTAACGAAGAGATTCGAAGTCGCACCCGTAGCTCGCGCTCATACACCGCAGATGCAGCGGAGAAGAGTCGTAAGACATATGCACGTGCTGCATCAACTGAACCAAGCTCAAGAGCAAGGTCTCCATCGCATTCTACAGCAACATCAAGCGTGATGGTATCAGCAGATTGAATACCATCAACATCCTTACCTGCTGCTGCGACCATCGCTCGTATGCGCTCTGGCGCGAGCTCTGGTGCAGTTGCACAGGATCCTCCTTGCGCAGTTGGCCGCTTTCCCTGACTACGAGTGTGCTGCTGTGCCTGTAATGTGTACAGGCACAGCAGCAACATTATAGCGATGGTACGTATGTGATTCACAACACGTACACTTGATCACAAACTTGGACCGAGCATGTCTTCCGGACGCACCCATTCGTCGAACTGTGCGTCCGTAAGAAGTCCGAGCTTCACGGCCTCTTCCTTGAGCGTTGTTCCATTCTTGTGTGCAGTCTTCGCAATCTTGGCTGCGTTGTCGTATCCAATGTGTGGGTTGAGCGCAGTAACAAGCATAAGCGTGTTCTGGTTGTAGTAGTTCAGACGCTCAACGTTTGGTGTAATACCAACAGCACAGTGCTCGTTGAACATCGTGCATGTGTCAGCGAGCAAACGTACACTCTGGAGCACGTTGTAGATGATTACCGGCTTGAACACGTTTAGTTCGAAGTTGCCTGATGCACCGCCAACGTTTATGGCTACGTCGTTACCAAACACCTGCGCAGCAACCATCGTCATGGCTTCGCTTTGCGTTGGATTTACCTTGCCTGGCATGATCGAAGATCCCGGCTCGTTTTCCGGGATTGAGATCTCACCAAACCCGCAGCGAGGTCCTGAGGCCATCCAACGGATATCATTTGCAATCTTCATCAATGACGCAGCAAGTGTCTTGAGAGCCCCGTGCAGGAACACAAGAGCATCGTGTGCGGCTAGCGCCTCAAACTTGTTGGGTGCACTAACGAACGGCAACGATGTAAGATCGCTGATTTTCGCTGCAGAGCGCACAGCAAACTCTGGATGTGTGTTCAGTCCAGTTCCTACAGCGGTACCACCCAATGCAAGCTCATACACGCCACCCAGGGCATGCTCGATGCGTGCGATGTCGTTGGTAAGTGCTTGCACGTAACCGGAGAATTCCTGACCAAGCGTAATCGGTGTAGCATCCATCAGGTGCGTGCGTCCGCTCTTGATCAGCGGAGCAAACTCCTTCGCCTTTGCATCGAGTGTGTCGCGCAGTGCACGCACAGCCGGCAGCAGCCGCGATGTGGTAGCGATTCCTGCGGCGATGTGCATGGCTGTTGGGAAGGTGTCGTTCGAGCTTTGTGATTTGTTGACGTCATCATTTGGATGAACCGGCTTTTTCGAACCTAGTTCGCCCCCTGCAATCTCAATAGCGCGGTTTGCGATTACCTCGTTCACATTCATGTTGGTCTGTGTACCTGAACCGGTTTGCCAGACGCTTAGCGGGAAATGCTCAAAGAGTTTACCATCGACCACTTCATCAGCGGCCTGCACGATGAGGTCCTTTGTATTGCCGGCCAGCACGCCGAGATCTGCATTAACCATTGCAGCAGCCTTCTTCAGGATTGCCATAGCCTGGATCACTTCCTTGGGCATGCGCTCTTCACCGATAGCGAAGTGGATGAGTGAGCGTGCTGTTTGTGCGCCGTAGTAAGCAGTGGATGGGACGCCGATTTCTCCCATCGTATCACGTTCAATGCGTGTTGACATAGTAGTGTATGGTCGTTTAATGAAGTGAATAATCGTCTGCAAAATTACATGGGGCTTACCAGACAAGGGTCCCCGAAATACGCAAGGCCTCTACGGCCGATGCAAAGACGTCGAACTCAAGCTGGGCAATGCGAAGCGCAACATCAACTGCTGTCTGCTGGGCCTGGCGCACTTCAACATCGGTAAGTAGACCTTCCTGATAGGACACCATCGCAACCTGTGCATTCTGCTGGGCAGATTTCAGAGACCGTTCTTCGATGCTGATCAGATCCTGGCCTTGCTTGTAGCGCTCATATGCCTGCTGAAGCCGCGAGTGCTGATCGCGCATGATCTCACTCGTGAGCAGTTGCCGGCGCTGTGTTTCTACCTGGGCTAGCTCCGAGGCAGCACGGTCTGCCTGTCCTCTGAAAAGATTGTATCTCAGAGTTAGGCCGGCATTCCAACCGGTAGTCCTGTTATCGAGAATAAACCCGGCTTCTGTTGTGTTGTTGGTGTATTGATAGCCACCAGTCAGATCAAGTCTGGGCCAGAAAGCTGCATCTAGTTCGCGCTCTCGCGCCTTTGCTGCTTCGACCGCCAACTCTGCGCCTACAATCTCGGGGTTACGCTTGGCGAGCGATTCCAGCAGTGACTCAAGCTTGGGTAACGTCGGCGACGTAAGCAATGAATCGACATCTCTCGATCGCACAGAAGTATCTGTTACACCCATGGCTGCCGTTAACGAGGTAACGGCGTTGGTATAGCCGGTTTCTGCTCTGCGGAGTAACGACTCAACACCATTCTTATCTATTGCAGCCTGCGCTAGCTGTGTCCCACTTGCACTCCCGGCGCTCTTGCGGCTCATCACAATCTCATACCGCTTCTCGGCAAGACCCAGAGCAGAACGCAAATCGCGAATCTGGTGCTGCGCCACGACAGCCGCACCGTACTTCGTCATGACGTCTGCAATTACCGCGGCAAACTGTCCTCGTGCACGTTCGCGCTCGCTGGAGGCCATCAGTGCAAACTGATCATCGATTGCATACATGCGGAATCCGTCAAACAACGTCCACTGCATAACGGCAGCCGCATTCATGTTCGTAAAGCCCGCGTTTGATCTATCGATCACTACTCCACTAGCAGTTCTCTGCGACACACTATTTGCGCCGCGAGTTGCCGTGCTTTGCAGGTCTGCCGTTGGCATGTATAAGGCTCGGGACTGCATGGCGCGCAAATCGGCTGACGAAGAATCAATACGTGCAATCTTGATCAACCCGCTGTTCTGGATTGCAGTAGCAACAGCATCAGACATGCTCAACGGTTGTGCAGAGGTATACACGGTTGCCAGAACCATCACAAGACCAATAAGTGCAGCAGAGACAGCACTGCCGGAATGATGCGTTGACGTGCGCTTCATGCGCGAGAGAAGCACGTAAAGCGCCGGAAGTACAAGCAACGTAAGGAATGTTGCAATAAACATGCCCCCTACAACAGCAACGCCAAGACCTACGCGGCTTGTAGAAGCGGCGCCAAGAGAGAACGCGATTGGCACCGCACCAAGAATGGTCGCAAGCGAGGTCATCAAAATAGGACGGAATCGCGACTGTGCAGATGCCAGAGCCGCCTCAGTCCATGATGAACCTAGCTCGTGTTGCTGGTTGGCAAACTCAACGATCAGAATGCCATTTTTTGTGACGAGTCCGATGAGCGCGATACAGCCAATCTGTGAGAAGATATTTAGCGTTTCTCCGGCAAACCACAGAGACAGCACGGCACCAGAAAGTGCAAGCGGCACTGTTAGCATAATCGTAAGTGGGTCTACCCAGCTCTCGAACTGCGCTGCCAGGATAAGGTAGACAAGCACGAGCGATACGATAAAGGCAAAGAGTAGACTCGATGAGCTTTCTTTAAAGTCTCGTGATGCCCCCGATAATGTGGTGGAGAGTTCATCGCCAGAAACAGAACGAATAGCATTCTGCATCGCCGTAATTCCATCTGCAATAGTAGCACCGGGAGTAAGTCCCGCGCTGATCGTTGCACTGGCAGACCTGTTGTAGCGGTAGAGCTGAGGGGGCACGCTGTTCTCGCGCAGAAGGACAAGATCGGCTAATGGCACCATTTCTCCGGTTTGAGAGCGGACCGTGAGCTGGCGCAGATCTTCTGGCGTTGAACGCTGTGTGCGTTCTAACTCTCCAATCACCTGATACTGTTTCCCGTCGCGCGTGATGTACCCAAAGCGCTGTCCAGACAAGCCTGCCTGGATCACCGATGCAATGTCTGTTGCACTTACACCAAGTTCGCGAGCACGTGATCGATCGATCTCGATCACTAACTCTGGTTTGGTAAACTTGAGATTAACATCAACTACACTAAACGTTGGATCTTTCTGAGCGGCCTCCAAGATATCGGGTAGCTTCGCACGGAGCTCCTGCATATCATTGGCCAGCAAAACCACCTGCACGGGCAGGCCAGATCGCTGTCCGGTTGAGATGGTTTGCTCCTGGATCACAACGGCACGTGCTGAAGGCTCACCCTTCATCAGTGCAGTCAGCTTGCCAGCAATCTGCATCTGCGTCCGCTTCCGCTGATCCGGATCCTTCAGCAGCACACGAGAGAATCCCCCGTTCGTGCCACCACCCATAAAGTTTGGGGACGTGACCGTGAGCAGGAACTTCCGCTCTGGAACTGTGCGCTCGATGGATGAACGAATGCTGTCGATGATCACATTCATCCGCTCATACGTAGTTCCTTCGGGTGCAGTGATCATCAGCGTCATTGCACTGCGGTCTTCTAACGGTGCAAGTTCACTCTTCAGGAGTGAGCCCACGCCAAGGATCACTGCAAAAGAAATGATCATTGAAACGATGGCTACCCAAGGACGTTGCACAACAGCTGCTGTAGCCCGGCTGTACGATGCCGTCATCCAAACAAAGACTGGCTCCGTGATTCTATACATGGCCCCCTGCTCGGTTACCGGACGAAGGAGCTTTGTGCTCATCATCGGCGTGAGGGTAAGCGAGACAAGTGCAGAGACCAGAATCGACGATGCAAGCACAACGCCAAACTCACGGAAGAGCTGTCCGGTTATGCCCTGCAGGAAGATAATCGGGAGGAATACCACTGCAAGCGTAATGGTGGTAGAGACAATTGCAAATGTGATCTCCGAAGCCCCCTTCTCACCGGCTTCGACATTAGATTCACCACGTTCGATACGCTTGTAGATGTTCTCCATCATCACAATGGCGTCATCAACCACAAGCCCGGTTGCAAGAACAACTCCAAGGAGCGTAAGAAGATTGATGGAGAACCCGAAGATCCAGAGAAAGAAAAACGACGAAACAAGCGATACTGGAATTGCGATTACTGGAATGAACGTAGCTCTCCACGATCGCAGGAACAGAAAGATGATCAGAACAACGAGAGCAAAGGCGATAAGAATTGTCTCCTCAACCTCAAGGATGGCAGCACGAATGAAGTCTGTTGTATCAAAGGCCACATCGAGCTTGATGTCTCCGGGGGCATTCTTCTTAAGATCTGCAAACCGATACTGAAACTCATCCGAAATATCAACTTGATTAGCACCTGGCTGTGGTGATATTGCAAGCGCAACCATCGGCACGCCGTCGCGTTTGAGAATTGTGCGCTCGTTCTCTGCACCAAGGTATACTCTAGCTACATCCGTAAGGCGCACAGTTCCAGAAGTGGTTGAACGAATAATCAGCTGCTCAAACTGATCTACCGTGCCGAGTCGGCCAAGCGTGCGTAGCGAAAGCTCTGTGGTCTCGCCCTCAATGCGACCGGCAGGAAGTTCAACATTCTCACGCTGGAGCACAGCGCGAATATCCGTTGACGTAAGGCTATAGGCAGCGAGTTTTGCGGGGTCCATGATGATGCGCATTGCATACTTGCGCTCGCCCCATATCGTAATTGATCCTACACCTGTAATGGTTTGCAAACGTTCCTTGAGCACGTTGGCTGCGAATGCGCTGAGCTCGTTGAGTGTTCTACCCTTACTTTGGACCGTCATCACCAGGATGGCATTGCCGTTCGCATCGGCCTTGGCAACAACTGGAGGGTCTACGTCCTGCGGGAGCTGACGCTTGGTGCGCTCAACACGGTCACGCACGTCATTTGCTGCCTGCTCGAGATCACGACCAAGCTCAAACTCGACGGTGATCGTTGAACGTCCGTCGGAGCTTGATGATGTAAGCGATTTAATGCCGTCGATCCCATTGATAGACTCTTCAAGGGGCTCGGTGATCTGCGATTCGATCACGTCGGCATTGGCCCCGGTGTAATTGGTTGTTACCGTAATGTTCGGCGGATCGACGTTGGGGAACTGGCGTACGCCCAAGAACGACGCACCGACAACGCCGAGAAGAATGATCAGCAGGCTCACAACGGTGGCTGCAACCGGACGTCGGATAGAGAGCACGCTGATGTTCATCGACTAGACACCTTGACCGGTTTGCCAGGTTTTACGAACAAAATGCCGTTTGTGATCACAGAATCCCCTGCCTCTAGTCCGGCAGTAACGTGCACCAGTGATGGCGTCCTTGCCCCGAGCTGCACAATGCACCGCTCGGCACGTCCATCGCGGACGCGAAACACCGTTGCGCCGCGCATATCCTGCACTACGGCTTCAGTTGGGACGAGGAGTGCATCAGGAATTGAATTTTGAACGAATGTTACCTCTGCAAACTGTCCGCTCGCAATACCCTTTGTAGCGGCAAGACGTGCGCGCACACGCTGCGTGCGGGTTTGGGTGCTAACAACCGGCTCTATAGCCGTTATCGTTGCAGCAACATGCTGAACGCTGGCATTGCCACGGACACGAACCGAGAGCTTTCCTCCAACAGCGAGTGATGCGATATACCGCTCGGGCACGCTGAAGTCTACATTCAGTGATCCAATACTAGTGAGCGTCGAAATCAACGTGGACGGGCTAATGACAGCCCCAATACTGATGTTTCGCAGCCCCATGCGCCCGGCGAAGGGGGCTCGCAGTTCCGTCTTCTCGATCTGTGCCTGGACCTCTGCTAGTTCGCTTGCACGCATGGCCTCTGCTGCCACGGCCGACTCGAAATCTTCGTCGGAAACGCCGTCCACTGCACGAACCTTCTTGAGCCTCTCCACGCGCTTGCGCTCGAGCTGCAGCTGACTCGCCACCCTGGCCTTTCGGGCCTGCAGGTCTGCATCGACAAGTTTGACGAGTAGCTGCCCCTTGCCTACATCCCGCCCTTCCTGGAACAGAATCTTTTCCACACGTCCGGACACCTCCGGACGTATCTCTATTGCGTTTTCTGCTGAGACCTCGCCCGTCAGGTCTACAGTGTCGGTAAAATCTGTTGGAACGATAACATCTACATCGACTGTTGGAGCACCTTGCGTCTTGACTCCACCTCCAGGGCTACCCGGTCCGGAGGCACTGCCCGGCTCATGAGTTATACGGTATTGGACAGCTGCAGCTGCAGCGAGAACCAGTATGAGGATAACAATTGGGGTACGCCGGAGTTTCATGATGCAAACTTCGCCATAATTTGCGGTTCTATCCGTCTCTGCAGCGGATTTCATCATCCCCCAACAGTACAGTTCGGAGTTCAGTAATGAAAGCGTTTATCATGCTGTTGCTCGTGCCGTTCATCGCATTCGCAGCAGAACCGAACATCACCCTCAAGGTTAGCGGCAATTGCGGTTCGTGTAAGAAGCGCATTGTAAAGGCAGCCAATTCCATCGATGGTGTAACGGATGCCTCATGGGATAAGACGAAGAAGCTGTTTTCTGCGAAGATTGACGACACAAAGACTAACGTGGAAACCGTAAAAAAAGCAATTCTCGAGGCCGGCTACGATGTAGATGAGGCTAAGGGTAACGACGAAGCATACAGCAAGTTGCCCGATTGCTGCAAGTATCGCGATGTAAGCCACGATTGAGTCGTATTTTCGCGCCGTCAAAACTTCATTTTTGAACAAACCACCACACTAACACCCTATGCATCGCGACGTGTTTGAGAATCGGCATCACGGACGTTCCAACGAAGATCTTTCAGCAATGCTTGCTGCGGTCAACGCCTCATCGGTCGATGAGCTTATCGACCAGACAGTGCCGGCGCAGATTCGCTTGCAGAAACCGCTGAATCTGCCTGCTCCGCTCACCGAGATCGAAATGCTCGCAGAGCTTAAATCGATCGCATCGATGAATGAGCCTGCAAAGTCATACATCGGCATGGGGTACTACAACACGCATACCCCGCCTGTAATCCTCCGAAACCTGATCGAAAATCCAGGTTGGTACACGCAGTACACACCGTACCAGGCAGAGATCGCGCAAGGCCGGTTGGAGTCGCTCCTCAACTTCCAGACGATGGTAACTGATCTTACCAAGATGGATATTGCCGGTGCATCACTGCTTGATGAAGGTACCGCAGCTGCTGAAGCCATGCACCTGATGTATGCTGCCCGCGGTACCCAGGTGAAGAATGCAGACACGCTGTTTGTTGACGCTAACGTATTCCCTCAGACACTTGATCTGCTTATTACGCGCGCTACACCCCTGAACATCAAGGTGGTAGTTGGCGATTGGAAGACAGTGCAGTTCGACGATTCTGTGTTTGGTGCCTTTGTACAGTATCCTGCTGGTGACGGCACACTGTGCGAGTACCAGGACCTGTGCGATCGCGCACATGCTGCTGGTGCAATGGTTACGGTAGGCACAGATCTTCTAGCGCTTACGATGATCACTCCGCCGGGAGAATTTGGTGCCGACATCGCCGTTGGATCTGCACAACGTCTTGGCGTGCCACTTGGATACGGTGGACCTCATGCGGCCTTTCTTGCTACGCGTGAACAATACAAGCGTATGATGCCTGGCCGTATCATCGGTGTAAGTGTTGACGCACAGGGTAACCTCGCACTCCGCATGGCACTCCAGACCCGCGAACAGCACATCCGTCGCGACAAGGCTACATCCAACATCTGCACAGCCCAGGCGCTTCTTGCAAACGTTTCAGCTATGTTCGGCGTATACCATGGTCCGCACGGCCTGCGCGGTATCGCAGAACGTGTGCATACTCTCACAGCAGCCTTTGTGAAGGGGCTTGCAGAGTTGGGCTACACAACATGCAACAGCACAGCATTTGATACAGTCTGCGTCAACGCAGATCCTGCAGTGATCCGCAGCATTGCAGAGCCCGTGTTTATCAACTTCCGCTACTACGATAACTGCACGTGCACCGGAGTTTCGTTTGACGAAACAACAACGGTATCAGATCTGCAGGCTATCCTGTCGATTTTCGCAGAAGCAAAACAGCTTTCGGCACCAAGCGCAGAAGAGCTTGTGAAGTCCGCAAACAGCCTTATTCCTGCATCGCTCAAGCGTACATCTACATTCATGACGCATTCGGTGTTCAACAGCTATCACACCGAACACGAGATGCTGCGCTATCTCAAGCGTCTCGAAAACAAGGACCTGTCGCTGGCGCACTCGATGATCGCGCTTGGGTCTTGCACGATGAAGCTGAACGCAACGGCAGAGATGATCCCGATCACCTGGCCAGAATTCAACAACGTCCATCCGTTTGCTCCAGTGAGCCAGACACAGGGATACCAGCGCATTTTCCGTGAGCTTTCAGACTGGCTGAATGAAGTAACTGGCTTCGATGCCTGCTCACTTCAGCCTAATGCAGGTGCTCAGGGAGAGTACGCCGGACTGCTCACGATTCGTGAGTTTCACATTGCCCGTGGAGACGGTCATCGCAACATTGTTCTTATTCCATCTTCTGCTCACGGCACTAACCCTGCCTCTGCAGTGATGGCAGGCATGAAGGTTGTTGTTGTAAAGGCCGATGCACATGGTCACGTTGACGTGGCAGATCTCCGCGCGCAGGCAGAAGCGCACTCAGCAAACCTGTCGGCACTGATGGTAACATACCCATCAACGCACGGCGTGTTTGAGGAAGCAATCAAGGAGATCTGCGAGATTGTGCATCAGCACGGCGGCCGTGTCTACATGGACGGCGCAAACATGAATGCTCAGGTTGGGTTGACGTCTCCTCGCGCAATCGGTGCAGATGTGTGCCACCTGAACCTGCACAAAACATTCTGCATCCCTCACGGAGGGGGCGGTCCGGGAATGGGTCCGATCTGCTGTACAGCAGAACTCGCCCCGTACCTTCCATCACACGTGCTCATTGCACCAAACAACAACCCGAAACAGGGTCCGGCCAACGCCGTTAGTGCAGCACCGTGGGGCTCTGCCTCCATTCTGCTGATTTCGTGGGCATATATCCGGATGATGGGCGGCGAAGGCCTTACGAATGCTACGAAGGTGGCCATCCTGAATGCCAATTACATCAAGAGCCGTCTTGAAGGTGCGTACTCGATTCTGTACACAGGCACTAACGGACGCTGCGCGCATGAAATGATCGTAGACCTGCGTGAGTTCAAGCAGCGCGGTGGCATCGAAGCAGAGGATGTAGCAAAGCGCATGATGGACTACGGTTTCCATGCGCCTACGCTGAGCTTCCCTGTTGCTGGCACGATTATGATCGAGCCAACAGAGAGTGAAAGCAAAGCAGAGCTTGACCGATTCATCGAAATGCTGCTTGCGATCCGTCATGAAATCGAAGACGTCTGCACAGGTGCAGTTGATGCAAAGGAAAACCCGCTGAAGCATGCCCCACATACGATGTTCGTGGTCACAGCCGACACGTGGGAACGTCCGTATTCTCGATCGCAGGCAGCCTTCCCGCTCCCTTGGGTGCGTGATAGAAAGTTCTGGCCGAGCATCGGACGTGTAGATAATGCACAGGGAGACCGCGTGCTGATCTGCACATGTCCCTCGATTGAGGAATACGCCTAAGCGTGCTTCCGATCTATGACGTTCTCGAAGATATTCGAGACGCATTGCGTCGATCAACCACGTGTATCCTTGAGGCACCTCCAGGTGCAGGGAAGACAACTGTTGTACCGTTGGAGCTTCGCGGTGAAGACTGGCTTGCTGGACGTCGCATCATCGTTGTAGAGCCACGCCGTATTGCGGCCAAAGCGGCCGCACGGAGGATGGCGTCGATGCTCCAGGAAGACGTAGGCTCAACGGTTGGATACCGTATGCGTATGGAAACATGCGTAGGGCCCGCAACGCGGATTGAGGTTGTTACCGAAGGGATTCTTACGCGCAGGCTTACGCGAGATCCAGAGCTGGATGGCGTCGGACTGGTGATGTTTGATGAAGTCCACGAGAGATCCCTTCAAGCAGATACGGGGCTTGCATTTGTGCAGATGACGCGCTCGCTGTTGCGTCCAGACTTGAAGCTAGTTGTGATGTCGGCCACGCTTGCATCTCTCGACTTCTCATCCATCCTGCCCGATGCGATCACGGTTACCAGTCAGGGACGTATGTTCCCAGTGGACATTTCGTTTGCAGAGCGCGCACCGGAGCGCAAACTGTATCAAGAAATGGCGGCAGCCGTCGAGCGTGCAGTAGCGCAGCACGAAGGTGATGTCCTGTGCTTCTTGCCAGGATTCAACGAACAGCGTTTAACAAAAGAACTGCTTGATGCGCATGCCGATGCACTCGGTAATCCAGATGTCCTTTTGCTGCATGGCAACCTGAGCACTGAAGAGCAAGACCGCGCGTTGCGTCCGGCCGGACCTCGCAGACGTATCGTGTTATCCTCTGCGATTGCCGAGACATCCGTAACGATCGATGGCGTTCGCGTGGTGATCGACGGAGGATACTCGCGGGAACCACGCTTTGACGCACGCTCTGGACTTTCTCATCTCACAACCGTTCGTGTCTCAAAGGATGCCGCCGAACAGCGATGTGGTCGTGCCGGCCGCACAGCTCCCGGTGTATGCATGCGCCTCTGGACGCAGCAGGAGCACGATCAGCTTCCGCAGCGCAGGTCTCCGGAGATTCTTACGTCGGACCTATCATCAATGGTGCTCGAAGCAGCGGCAATAGGCCTCGACCCCGAGACCCTTACATGGATCGACAAGCCCCCTGCTTCTGCATGTTCACAAGCGAGGGAGCTTCTGGTAATGCTGCATGCCCTCGATGCCGCGGGAAGAATCACCGATCGCGGACTACGCATGCTCCAGCATGGGGCTCATCCGCGCGTTGCTGCCATGCTTGTGTTAGCAGAGCAGTTTGGACTGTCTGCCAAGACAGCGGCTGATACTGCTGCCTTGCTCGGCGAACGAGACATCATACGTAACGCGAATGATCGCGACATCAGAAGACGTATTGATGCGCTTAACGGAGGGTATGACGTTCACACGGATAAAGCAGCTCTTGCAGCAGCACGGAAACGTCGCGACCACTTTTTACGGTCAAGGGGCTCGCACGATTCCATCGACGATGTAGGCGCACTTGTTGCTCTTGCATATCCCGACAGGGTTGCCGTCAATAAGGGTGGCGGACGTTTCATGATGCGCAATGGGCGCACGGTTAGCATCGATCAGTCAGATCCTCTTTCCAAACATGAATGGCTGGCAGTAAGCGAGATCGAAGGATCTCTCACCAATGCGCGTATCATGATGGCCGCACCAGTTATATCCGAAACGGTAACATCGATCTTTCGAGAAGATATCACCACGCTCCACCAGGCAGGATGGATCGACAAAGAACAGCGAATCGTTGCACGCGAAGTAGACATGCTTGGATCGATCCAGCTTTCAAGCCGCGACCTTCAGCGTATTGATGCCGATGATGCACGAGCAGCATTTGCTGATGTTGTCCGCTCAAAGGGGCTGAGCATTCTCAGCTGGACACCCGCGGCCCTCCGTTTGCGCGAACGCGCCGAGTTTACATCGGCTCACGGTTGCGCGGAGCTGCCGAACTGGACAGATGAGATGCTTCTGGAAACACTCAGCGATTGGTTTACCCCTCACGTTGCGGGCTGCATAACGATGCAGGATCTGCAGAAGCTGAACCTTCGGGAGATGTTGCAGAGCACGCTCTCGCATACGCAGATGTCAGCCATAAACAGAGCAGCTCCAGAAACCTACAAACCCCCTAAAGGACGCGAGGTAGAGATAGATTACACTAACACGAAGCAGCCAACTGTGTCTGTCAGACTTCAGTTCATGTTTGGTGTGCGCTCAAATCCCAAAATCGCAAACGGGAATGTGCCCCTTACCATCGAACTGCTCTCTCCCGCAGACCGTCCGTTACAGAAAACTACTGACATCGGAGGCTTCTGGAAGGGTTCATACGCCGCCGTACGAAAAGAGATGAAAGGCCGCTACCCAAAGCATGACTGGCCCGAGAATCCGTAGATTGCGCCACATCAGTTACGGTAGGAATAATGCGACTCCTCATCATCATCTTGTTTTGTTGCGCAGCGATGAACGGACTTGCTCAGCGTCCATGGATCTTACGCACAACAATGACCTCTGGCCCCAGGCCAACAGTGGTAAGCGCAGCATCAAGCGTATTCGTCTTTGATACTGCTGCGATGCGCACATTTGATCACGGAACAACGTGGGAACCGATTTCAGGTATAGCAGGCCGTATGTGCGGAGTTTCCGACTTTACTGCAGGGCTTACGATCTTAGCATCTTGCACCGAGCTCGATCGTACGGTGCACATGTACTACACACTCGGAGGGTCTGCGTGGACCCAATTCACAGAGTTTACATCGAATGCTCGCCCCGTATCGCTGACTGCGTCAGCTACCGAATGGTATCTAGCCTGCGAGAATTCCAATGCAATCTTTGTCTACGGAGACAAGCTAGAGACCATTAACATGCCAGCTGGATCATCAGCCACTGACCTGAAGTACTGGGACTCAAGACTTCTCGCACTTGATGCAGGAAAAGGTCTCTATGTTAGCTCTGATAAAGGTGCCACATGGAAGTTTATTCCCGTAGAAGGCGCTTCGTCAATTCATGCATCATCCATGGGGATCTTCCTTGCCACTGCCACCGGTGTTGTGGCAGTCAATCTTGATACACCAAAGGTTTCTCTTGTTGGAACGTGGCCCGGGCGGACAACGTCTCCACGTATCGCCGACGTAGACAGTTATATCAATTCGCTCTACGCTTACAGCGATGATGGGGCTTACCAGTTGTACCGCTTGATTGGGCAGAACTGGGAGCCAGTTGGATACCCACTTCCTGGGAAGCGCGCCGGACGTTCAACGTCTGTTCTCGCAATTGATGCTGGATACGCTGTTCTTGGTCATGCGAGTGCGGAGGGATTTGTAGACTCCGCTGGTGTCTTCGTTTATGACCTCAATGATTTCTCAGATGTTCCTACAGAATCACAAGCTGGCAGCCGCAAGCCCTATATCGCAGACAATCATCTGTATACGCAGATAGAAACTGCAGCGTCCGTCGAGATCTGGTCACTGCGAGGTGAGTGCATCCACACGAGCCTGCACCACACCTCGGTTGTAGAGCTGCCCGTGGTACCCGCAGGTGTATACCTTGTGCGTGTGCATGCAGTAGGGTCAGACGCACCTTCCAACAGTCTTCTCTTCGCCCGTTAGAACAACTCGCATACATGCCACGCCTTACGAACGCCCAGAAACAGCAGCAGCAAGAGCAGAAGCAGACGATGACGCGCAAGCGTTTACTGCTCACCATCGGGCTTACTGTAGCCGTTGGCATCTTTGTCTTGTTTTCGCAGTATGGCGTTGTTACGAGGATCGGACTCTCATCGGATACAACCGATCTCTCTGTACAGATGGTTCGTCAGCGATTTGTTTCAGATAGCCTCCGTGCGGTGATCCGTGTTCTTGAAACGGATACGACAGAGATAGAACGTCTTGCACGTGAGCGTTACGGATATGTCCGTGAAGGCGAAGAAGTCTTCGTGATTAAGACTGATTCAGCACAATGATGAACGTCATCATCATCGCTCTTAGCGCAGCACTTGTTTCATGTTCAACAGTACGTACTCCTATGATTCGCACATTTTCAGCCCCAGAAGCCGCCCAGCCAATTGGACCATACTCACATGGAGTAGAGTGCAGCGGACGCATGATATTTATGAGTGGTCAGATTCCGCTACGCGCAGACGGCACCATGGTTGAAGGCTCTATTCAAGATCAAACCAAGCAGGTGTTTGCAAACATCAGAACTGTGCTTGCATCACAAGGGGCTACACTTTCGGATGTTGTAAAAACCACTGTGTTCCTGCAATCCATGAATGACTTTGCAGGCATGAACGAAGTGTACGCCTCGGAAATGGGCGATCATCGCCCTGCCCGCAGTGCCGTGGAAGTTTCGAAACTTCCGAAGAACGCTCTTGTCGAGATCGAGGTCATTGCATGCATGCCATAATCCTGGCATTCCTGTGTATCGTCTCCTGCTGTGCAGCGGCTCCAGCTGCTGATACCATAGCTGTGACTCGAAAATCTCCCTCTACGGCTGTTCTATACTCGTTTCTACTGCCCGGCTTGGGTCAGGTCTATACACAGTCGTACTGGAAGGTTCCGATTTTCACTGGTGCAGCCGCTACGTCGGCATACTTCATCGTCGCGAACCAAGCTAGCTTTTCCTCTGCCTCGCTCGAGTATGACAATGCCGTTTCACAAGGTCAGAGTTCTTCGATCACTACATCCCTTTTGCGTAGGCGCGAGTTCTACCGGAACAATCGTGATGTTGCGGGCCTAGCGCTGCTGCTTACCTATGCTCTTGCTGCAGTAGATGCCTACGTTGGCGCTAATCTGTCGGATTTTACGGTGGATTCGAATCTTTCGGCCACTGTTGGCCAAACATCATCAAGCCCCCTAGCACTTACCCTACAGGTCAGGTTCTAAACCTCTCTATTTTTGCACATGCGATCTCTCCTCCTCTGTTTCTTCCTTGCAACCGCAGCAGCCAGTGCTCAGCAATCTCTTGAACGTCTCGGCGTTCGGGTAAATGCTGGGTTCGGATCATCATCTCATTCCGGCGCGCTGCATGGCACGCGCGGCATTATTGATTGCGGTGAGATCACCACAGGTTCTGGAACGGGGCTTATCGGCTCTGTAGGAATGGAACTAGCACTTGGTTCATGGTTTGGGGTTGGACTCGAACTTGGCATAGCTCAGCGTGGCGGCACATTCACGAGAGAGAACATTTACCCATTGCGGGATTCTGCTACCGGCACAGAAGTAAACATGCTGGCTGCACATACACTCAGCACAACGCTGTCTACCATCGACGTTGCTCCGCAGCTCATCATACCGATTATCGGGGTGTTCAAAAACCGTATACTTGGCTTGCAGATCGGTCCACGCTTTGCGCTCGTGCAAACGGCTTCGTATCGGCAGGAAGAAACCGTAATGTCTCCAGACAATGCCTACTTTATCGAGAATGGCGCAGCATTGCAATCTCGGGTCGTTGATGCTAATGACTTTGCTGCAGCTACATCGATGCTTACGGGTATCACCGCTTCACTCGAATCAGTGATCGGCCTAAGTGACCGAGTTGCTCTTGCACCGCGCATTTCCTACGACTACTTCTTTACCAGTGCCCTTTCTGATGTTCGGTGGGACGTTCGCGGAGTGCGTGGCGAGATTGGCATCCGTTGGTCTATTCCACCAGCGGCACCTGTGTTCATTCCACCACCTCCGCCGCCACCTCCGGTGATCGTAAAGGAGGAGCCCCCTTCATTTGCGCCACCTCGTATAGCCATTACTGCGGGACCGTTTACCGGTGAGATCGTCACAGGAAACGCACTACGTGCATCGGTGCCAATCGTGAATGCTGTGTTTTTCGATAGTGCCTCGGCAGAGATCCCGCCGAACTATCGTCGCACGCGAGATGGGTCAGTAATGAGCACAGACGCCATTGAAGCACATGATTGGACGATGGTGCGAATAGCGAATATCGTGGCAGAAAATCCCAATGCCCGAATCGTGCTCGAAGGCACAACGAGTGGCCTTGGGAACGAACAGGATGCCTCGCTTCCGAAGCAACGCGCAGAACGTGTCCGTCAGGTGCTTCTCAATCTTGGTGTAGCTAGTTCAGCGATAACCGTAAAGCCCCTTACACTTCCCCGAATTGCGTCGAATAATGACCTTGCAGGCGGACGTGAAGAGAACCGACGCGTGGATATTGTTGTTGTCAACGCTCCGCTTCAGCGCTGGGTGCAGACAGAAGAGTTTGCAGAAGCTCGTGGCACCTTGGCAGTTACATCACAGCTTCTTGGTGGCGATCCGTCGCGCCGGCCGGACCAGGTTACGTATACGATCAGCGACCAGGACACCACGGCTAGCATGCTGAGTCCGTCAATTTCGAAAAGCATGATCATCCCAGTGCAGCCGTCGTTGGCAATGTTAACCATCCCAACACGAGCCTCGGCAGGGGGCGCATCAGCCGCGCAGCAGGTGGACGTTGATCTTGCAAAACTCTCACGCAGGCGCATAGCTCTGCGTACAGATGGTTTTGAGGCGGTACTTCGATTTGACTACAATAGCTCTGAGCTGCAGGAAGATGTGAAGATCCTCCTTCAGCAGCTTGCTGAGCAGCTACCCGAGGGCTCAACCATAACCATTGATGGTTCTGCCGATGTTCTCGGTACGCAGGAACGTAACCGAGTTCTCTCTGAATCACGCGCTGCTACGACGCAAGCGTACCTGCGCTCGATCACGAAGAAATCGTTCACATTTACATCGTCGTCGCAGAACAAATCGTTCTCGAATGCAACCCCTCAGGGACGCTTTCTAAACCGCAATATCAGGATACGCGTAACAACGCCTTAAGCCGAGGGATTTTGCTGATCGTCCTGCTTTGCTTCTGGTAGCATTCCCATCTGACGCTTCAATTCGAGTAGGTCGTTGTCTACCTGACCAGATGAGGTTAGCTCGCGGAACTGCTCATCGAGCGCTGTGTTCTCACTTGCAAGCTGCTCAAATGCACTTGCTTCTGCTTCCAGCTTCTCGATCTTGGTCTCGAACTTGTCAAACTTGCTAAATGCGTCCGTGCCAACGCCTGCAGCGGCCTGAGCCAATTGCTTCTGCGCCTTAGCGGCCTGAGAGCGGGCAATAAGTGTGCTCTGACGTGCACGAGCCTCATCCAGCTTCCGCTTCAGGGCATTGAGCTGTTCACGCATCGTAGCTGTTGCCTGCCGAGCCTGCTCAACACTTGGGTGAAGATCTGCGACATTCCGATCTGCAATGGATTTCTTTTCAAGTGCTGCTTTCGCAAGTTCTTCGTTGCCTGCCTGCAGAGCAAGCTTTGCCTTTTCGTGCCACTCGGCACTATTCTTTCGTTCGGCTTCGATTTTGCGTGCAAGCCCCTTCTCGTTTGCCATGGCATTCGCTACAGCGAGCGTTGTTTGGTTCACGGACTCTTCCATGTCCAATACCATCTGCTTGAGCATCTTTTCGGGATCCTCTGCTTTGTCCAGAGCATCGTTCACATTTGAGCGAAAGAGATCGGCGATACGCGAAAACAGACCCATGACTATTGTTCCTTTTGAGAATATGGTTCGAAAATAGTGAAGGGGGCCGGCATGACCGTATTTTCGCATCCTATGCTTCCGTCAGAATCTATTGAACGGGTTGTGGAGCTCTTCGCTACACTGCCCACGATCGGTAAAAAAACTGCCCGCAGGTTGGCTTTTCACATCTTGCGGCAGTCCCGCGAAGACGTGCAGACGTTTGCCGACGCTCTCCTGCATATGCGCGAGAATGTGCGCGAGTGCACTGTGTGTCACACATTCACCGATCAGGAGATATGCGGCATCTGCTCTTCTGCAAAGCGAGATGCATCAATGATCTGTGTGGTTGAACAGCCGTCTGATGTGTTTGCGATCGAGCGGACGGGAGATTTTCGGGGACGCTACCACGTGCTGCACGGCGCGCTGAGTCCACTCGACGGCGTTGGTCCAGACGACATCCGTCTCAAGGAACTGATCGCACGGCTGGGCGGAGATGTTCAGGAAGTGATCCTTGCACTGAATCCCAACGTCGAGGGAGAAGTAACTACGCAATACATCGCCAAGATTGTTGGACCACTGCAGATACGCGTCACTCGCATTGCCCGCGGAGTGCCGATGGGTTCTGACCTTGAGTTTGCCGACGATGCAACGCTGGCAAGGGCTTTCGAGGGTAGAGTTCCGTTATGACCGAGACTTCTGCACCTTGGTACAAGAGCTGGTTTAACTCGCCATGGTATACCAAGCTCTATCAGCACCGAACAGAACTTGAGGCATTCGAGACTGTGCAGTTGGTGCGCGATGTTGCTGGAATCAGTCAAGGGGCCCGTGTGCTTGACCTATGCTGTGGCTACGGCAGACATGCAAATGCCCTTGCGGAACATGGATACGTCGTAACCGGACTCGATGCATCCGAGCATCTTATCCAGATTGCCAACGAGCGTTATCCTCATCCGCAGGTTGAGTACGTTATCGGCGACATGCGCGGACCGTACCCACACGAGCGCTATGATGTTATCGTAAATTTCTTTACCAGCTTCGGATACTTTGACGAGCATCACGTCAACCAAAGTGTACTGAACACTATTGCCGGCCATCTTCGGAGCAATGGGATCTTTGTGTTCGACTTTCTAAATGAAGTCTTCGTTCGGAAGAATCTCGTGCCGGAAACGATGACGATGCTTGGTGAAACTCATGTGATTCAAGAACGCTGGATCGATGAGCCATACGTGCGCAAGCGCATTACGGTAAACGTTCCGTGTTCAGCCGAGCATGTGTTTGAAGAGCGCGTTCGCCTATATTCTCGAAGTGAACTTACAACGATGATCGTGCAGGCAGGACTGGTTGTGCGCTCTGTCCATGGCTCCTATGCTGGCTCGGCATTTGACGTTGAGACATCGGATCGCTGCATTTTCATTGCCGAAAAACCATGAGAACGCTGCTTCCCATCGTGTACTTTGCCCTTGTTCTCTGGGGCTGCGCCACAAGAACACCGGAAGAACCATCAGGGAATCGTGGGACATACGAGCCCCCTACCAGCCCGAGCATTGTGATCGAGAATTTGCGCAATGCGGTAACCGAGAAGAACATGCAGAACTTCATGCTGTGTTTAGCAGACCCCTCTCGCAGCTCATTTAGTTACACGTATGAGCCATCTGCGGAAGCCGGTGCGCGATACCAGGCAGTGTTCATGAACTGGTCGGTAACAAAGGAGCGTCAGGCATTTCTGAGCATGACGTCTCGTCTTGCTACAGACCAGCAGCCACAGCTGGTGTTTTCAAATTCACAGGTTGCATTTAGCTCTCCGGATTCCCTTGTCTGGGTTGCCGAGTATGTTCTCACGGCACAACTCGGCCTGACATCGCTCCCGTCAACACTCTCTGGAACCATTGCCCTGACCATCTGCCCGGAACAGAGCGGCTTATGGAGTATTGCCCGCTGGAGCGATGCCCGCCGGCCGAGTGACACCACCGAGGCAACATGGTCATTGCTCAAGGGGCAATTGTCGAACTAGTCGTAAAGATCCACTTGGCTGTGATACCTGCGCGCAGGTTATGGGTCTTCCAATTGATTCCGTCGATGATGTTGCTGAAGTTGTACGTGAAGTTCACTTCGGGTCCGACAACCAAGTTGGGTGCATCGTTAAAGTGAAAGTCATACCCAACACCAAGGTTTAAACCTACCTGCCAGTCATTGAGCTGCGGAAGATCCCCAGTCTGGACGTTGCGCTCGCGAGTTCCGTCTTTGTAGGTTATCGAAGATGGTGACGAGATCTGCTCCCTCTGTGTAAAGGTTGCATCAACGAGGTAGCCAAGCTGTACACCAAGCCCAACATTGAAGCCGCCATCCGCTGTTATGCGCAACCCAGGCTCGATCACGAGAGCATGTACACTCGCATCGATTGAGTGCAGAAACGACGCCTGTGCGGAGGTAAGAATCCCCTCATACACGTACTTCTGCTCGGTTGAAGAAAAGTTACCACCTAGCTGCGTGTAGAGAATCCGTAAGCTCGGGGCGAGGCCAACGCTCAGCGGCATCTCGGCGATTGCCCCAACTGTATATCCCCCGTGTTGTTCATCGGAGAAATTCTGACAGCACGTTGGCACTGTAGGCAACTGCGAGAACGATGCATTAAGGTACCGCTGATCGTAGGTGGCGATTATGCCAACTCGAAGTTCGTCTGTGGATCGTCTGCCTATCTGAGCTGTCAACGTAAACGCTGTAGTCATGATAAGCACTACCGCTGCGAGATGTTTCATAAGAGCCCCTTATCGCAAAACGATGATTTGTGTTGCAACGGAATGCGTTGGTGTTTCCAGCGCAACGAGATATGTGCCGTTTGCAATAGCGCCGATCTCTATTGGTATTCGGAAATCTCCAGCAGGTATCCTACCGGCAAAGAGCGTAGTAAGGGCTTGACCATCTGCCGTGTAGAGAACGAGTCGCACAAGCTCCTCGGAACCTATAGTGCCGATTGCTTCACCTTTATCGATAAGGGGCTGCGGGCTTACACGCAGCGTGGGGTGGCCGGCCACAGCAAGCAGTCTGGGACCGCCTGCCTGGCAAATACTCTCGTCGGTAAACGAACCGTTCTCCTTGTAAATCCGCATACGGTCGTTTTCATGCCAGGCAAAGGAATCAATCTCTACTGGTGTAACAGAGTCATTACCAAGCCGAACAAAGACACTTAAGTTTGCTATTGTCTGCACCGTATCGAAAGCCTGACCAACGAGCGTAACGAGGTACGAGTCATCCGTTTCCTGAACATCACCAACCATTCGTGGTTCGAGCATGCTCTTGTTGAATCTGATGCGCAGAGTATAATCTCGCAGCCCAGCAATGCGCATGCGGTCGGTGGAACGCATCGTAACTGGTATGTCGATCAGCTGACCATTCTTACCACGCACATGAGGTATGCTTACTGTTGTGTGCCAGCCATTGCCATCATATACACGACGCGAGCTATACCAGAATCCTTGCTCCGTCCACTTCGTCGAATCATGCGTGATGCCGATGGCAAGCTGACCAACAGTTCCGTCGATGCTGCGCGAGAAGCTTGACATCATCCGACCACCAGAGCTTACAACCGATCGGGCCACGCGGTGTGCCCCTCCGTTCTGCGCAAACGCCTGATGTGCTATACATGCTAGCAGTGCCATGATCAAGACCCTCCAAAGAAGAATTACGTGATTTTTCATAGTTGTGCCCTGGTTAGTTGTTATGGGAGATCTCAACCCAGCGCTGCAGAGATGCGATGTAGACAAACAGCATAATGCCGTCGTCATTCAGCGTATGGTTACTCGTGAAGAGTTCAATCTGATTCTCGTTTGCCGAGCGGGTATCGTTACTCCAGATCTTAAGCTGTGCACCTGATCCATTGAAGAGAATCATGAGGCGTCCGTCTGATCCGTTGTCGAATCCCGTGAGATCCGTCTGGCCACTTGAGTTGACAAATCTGATGAGTCCAGCATCAGGGATGTTGATGTCGTTAAGCGAGCCGGCGACCTTTGTTGCATTGACATCAATCGTTGTGCCCTCGCGCAGATACACGCCCGTTGGGATATCGCCCTTGGCGGTGTTTTCCCAACGGTTATTCGCTGAGATCCAGGTCAGAACGTCGTTGTTGTTTGGCGTCATGCCTGACTTGACCGATAGACCTTGAATCTTTGCAACTGTTGGGTTGGGATAGGTGCCGGACAAGTCACCACCTGCTGCTCCAGAAGGTGCGCCAGATGCAACAGCTGCGGGTTTCCATGAAGATGAGGTTGCATCCCATGTAAGGACATCGCCAGCTGTTGGTGCAGTCGTTGAAAGATCCCGTCCAAGAATTCGTGATACAGTTGGATTAGGATAGGTTCCGGAAAGATCTCCTCCAGCTGTGCCGCCCGGAGTAACACCAGTGATTGTCACATTCGATGCTGCTGTTAGACGTCCGTCTGCATCAACGGTGAATTGAGGAACCTGCGTTGATGAACCATACGACCCTGAAACAACTGTTGTAGATGCAAGCTCATTGCCTGTTACAACATCGGGCTTGAGATCAACGACCATTGCATTGATGTTTCCTGAGACGTAGGCATCGGATGATGCATCTTCGTCTGTTGTTGAAAGGTGGGTAGCTCCGATACGCGTCGTAGCCGATGTGTTGATGGCCAAGGCGATGTTCTCACCGGCGGTTGATGCGATCGACGGGTTTGGATACGTGCCTGTAAGGTCGCCCCCTGCCGCACCACCGGGTGTTGTACCTGTGATCGTAACATTCGATGCGCTTGTGAGTCTACCGTCTGCGTCAACAGTGAACTGTGGAATCTGCGTTGATGATCCATACGTGTTGGCTACAACCGCTGTGGGTGCCAACTCTGATGGCCCTACCACATCAGCACCTAGCTGGAGATTCATCGTGTTGATACTTCCAGAAATGCTTACGTCGCTGGATCCGGAATTGCTTGGCACGATGGTAACATTCGATGCCGTCGTGACTCGTCCTTTGGCATCAACAGTAACCTGGGCCACTGCGGTTTGAGAACCATATGTTCCCGCAGACACACCAGTTGATGTGAGTATTGGATTAGGATATGTGCCAGTGAGATCACCGCCCGCTGCGCCACCTGGAGCTACACCACTGATAGTCACGTTGGAGGCAGCAGTAAGGCGTCCGTCTGTGTCAACGGTGAACTGCGCAACTTGCGTTGACGTACCATACGATGCTGCAGCAACGGTAGTTGAGGCAAGTTCAGGTGCGCCCACAACGCCTGGCTTGATGTCCAAGACAAGTGTGTTCAAATCACCTGATGCATCAATATCCGATGCTACTGCATCTGCTGCTGCCGAGATCTTTGTTGCAGCTATGCGAGTTGTAGCCGACGCATTGATCGCGGTAGAAATATGTTCGCCGGCAGTTGAAACAATTGATGGATTTGGATACGTGCCGGTAAGGTCGCCCCCTGCTGATCCACCTGGTGTAGTTCCTGAGATCGTAACGTTCGATACACTTGTCAGACGTCCGTCGGCATCAACTGTGAGCTGTGGTATCTGCGTTGATGAACCATAGGTGTTAGCGACAACCGTAGTTGGTGCAAGCTCTGTTGGCCCAACTACGTCGGCACCAAGTTGCAGATTCATCACGTTGATGTTGCCTGATACGCTGACATCGCTAGAAGCAGAATTGCTAGGCACGATGGTAACATTGGACGCTGTCGTGACTCTTCCCTTTGCATCAAGTGTTACTTGCGCTACGGCTATTGGCGAGCCATATATACCTGCTGATACTCCAGTTGCTGTTAGCGTTGGATTCGGGTATGTACCCGTGAGATCGCCACCAGCTGATCCTCCCGGTGTTGTACCAGAGATGGTAATGTTTGATGCCGCTGTGAGGCGTCCATCTGCATCGACGGTGAATTGTGGTACTTGCGTAGACGTGCCGTACGATCCTGCCGCCACGGTTGTAGAAGCAAGTTCTGGTGCACCTACAACACCAGGCTTGATGTCCAAAACAAGTGTATTCAAATCACCCGATGCATCGATATCCGATGCAACTGCATCTATTGCTGCAGAGATCTTTGATGCGGCGATTCGTGTTGTTGCTGAGGAGTTGATGGCCGTTGAGATATGCTCTCCAGCCGTGCTTGCGATCGATGGGTTCGGATACGTACCTGTGAGGTCGCCCCCTGCTGCACCGCCCGGTGTTGTGCCTGTGATCGTAACATTTGAGGCGCTTGTGAGACGTCCGTCTGCATCAACTGTGAACTGTGGTATCTGCGTTGATGTACCATAGGTACCTGCGCCAACTGCTGTTGGTGCGAGCTCTGTTGGACCAACTACGTCAGTGCCCAATTGCAGATTCATCGTGTTAATGTTGCCTGTAACCGCTGCGTCCGATCCGGCAACTGCTGAAGGCACAATCGTAACATTCGCGGCGCTCGTGAGGCGTCCGTCTGCATCAACTGTAAACTGCCCCACCTGCGTTGATGTACCATAGCTGCCAGCTGCAACAGCGGTTGAAGCAAGCTCTGGTGCGCCAACCACGCCCGTCTTGATATCCAGGACAAGTGCATTAAGATCGCCGGTAGCATCAATGTCTGATGCGACTGCATCTGCTGCCGCAGAGATCTTTGATGCGGCGATTCGTGTTGTTGCTGAGGAGTTGATGGCCGTTGAGATATGCTCTCCAGCCGTGCTTGCGATCGATGGGTTCGGATACGTACCTGTGAGGTCGCCCCC
>JBIJAX010000054.1:0-13574 GCA_044345485.1 Kapaibacterium sp. (SeqCode) | reverse complement strand
ATTTCTCTTTGGCCATTTTGCCGACTCCTCAGAAAATCAGTGAGTGAGTGTGAAGAAAAAACATTTGTAATCTGTGTCATCTATTTCGTGCCGAACGATCGGAACGGGATAGAAAACAAAGCTACGGAAAAAATCTGACGTAAATGCAATACGCGGCCCATCCACACCAAATTTATTTTTTTGGCGGGCGCGCTGCGGCACTGACGCAAGCCGGGAACAGGGCGTACGTACCCCTGATCAATACCGGCGCTGGGCTTGTTCGTATCCATGGAATTGCATGGTATACGAGCCTCGGCCCTGCGTTAGCGATCGCAACTGTGTTACGTAGCCGAATAGTTGGGACAGCGGCACCAATGCCGTCACAACCTGCAGAATATCGCGCTGGGCTATGCCCTGCACCATTCCGCTTCGCGAGCTAAGGTCTGCAATGACCTCGCCCACATACTCCTCGGGCGTAACAACCTCGACGAGGAAGACCGGTTCCATGATGACAGGGTTTGCCATCCTGCAAGCGTCCTTCGCTGCTATCGAGCTGGCTACGGCATATGCCGTCTCCGTTGCGTCTTCTTCATTGTATGCCGAATCTACGAGGACGGCCATGATGTCAATCATGGGGTATCCCGAAATCGGTCCGACCTTAAGGGCTTCTATTGCGCCCTTCTCTGCACTCTTGACGTATAACTCCGGAAGTGTCTCTGGTGCGAGTTCGCATTTGAACTCGAGACCTTTTCCTGAATCATTCGGTCGTAATTCTATTGTAACCTGACCAAACTGGTTCTTACCAGCGTTGCTGCGGATGAACTTGCCTTCCGCTCTGGCACTAGTTGTAATCGTCTCACGATAGGCTACTTGCGGCTTGCCCACTTTTACAGGTACGTTAAACTCACGCTTTAGGCGGTCTACGATGATCTCCAAATGGAGTTCACCAACACCGCTGATGATGAGCTGTCCCGATTCTGCATCCGTATGGAACCGAAACGTCGGATCTTCTTCAGAGAGCCGATGTAAGGATTCCGTCAGTTTATCCTGATCCGCCAGAGTCTTCGCCTCAACCGCTTGGTTGATGACGGGATCTGAGAAACGAATGCTTTCGAGTAGTATAGGGTTCTTAGGGTCGCAGAGCGTATCGCCGGTACGCGTAAACCGCATCGACGGTATTGCTACAATGTCCCCTGCATATGCCGCCTCAAGCTCTTCACGCTTGTTAGCACTCATGCGCAGGATCTTTCCAGCACGCTCCTTTTTGTCATTCGTTACGTTAAAGATTTGCTCGCCGGCCTTCAGCACGCCCGAGTAAATGCGGATGAACGTAAGTCTGCCAACAAAAGGGTCCGTAATAATCTTGAAGGCTAACGCTGAGAATGGCTCAGTGTCAAGGGGCTTACGGATAACAACGTCTTCTTCGTTTGCTAGGCTGTGGCCTTTGGTGTCACCAACGTCTGTTGGCGACGGCAAATAGGCAATAACAGCATCGAGGAGCTGCTGCACTCCCTTGTTTTTAAACGAGCTACCGCAGAACACCGGTGTGACTCGCAGCGATAGCGTGGCGGCACGTAGTCCAGTTCGGAGTTCATCAGCCGAAATCTCATCACCAGAGAAATAGCGCTCAAGAAGCGCATCATCCTGTTCAGCAACAACTTCTACCAACTCCTGTCTGGCCTGCTCAACAGCTTCCCGCATGTCTTCAGGCACAGGCATTTCTTCGAACTGCTCGCCGTTTTCGTCGTCAAACACGATTGCTTTGCGTTCGAGCAGGTCTACAACACCCTTGAACGTATCTTCGGCACCCAGCGGCAGCTGAACTGCTACCGGACGTGCACCAAGGCGAGTTTTCATCATGTCTACAACACGAAGAAAGTTAGCGCCGATTCGGTCCATCTTGTTGACAAATGCAATCCGCGGAACTTGATACTGATTGGCTTGATGCCAAACTGTTTCTGACTGCGGCTCTACACCTGCTACTGCACAAAACAATGCTATCGAACCATCAAGTACGCGCAGCGAGCGCTGCACTTCAGCCGTAAAATCAACATGTCCAGGCGTATCAATGATATTGATCGTGTAGCCCTTCCATGCACAGGATACGGCGGCAGAGGTGATGGTAATTCCTCGCTCTTTTTCCTGCTCCATGTAGTCGGTGAACGCTGTGCCTTCGTGCACTTCGCCCATCCTATGAAGCACTCCTGTGTAATATAGGATCCGTTCCGTAGTCGTGGTCTTACCGGCATCAATGTGTGCCATGATACCGATATTCCGCACAAGGCCTATGGGAACGGAACGCGTCATGTTTTCAGTGTGTCAAAGAACGAACGATAAACCGTCTTACCAACGGAAGTGTGCAAATGCGCGGTTAGCATCAGCCATACGGTGCATTTCATCGCGACGCTTAATAGCACCGCCTTCACCGTTTGCCGCTGCGAGTAGTTCGCTAGCCAACTTCTGGGCCATTGAACGATCGCGACGCTCAGATGCGTACTTCTTGATCCAACGGATAGCAAGTGCTCCACGACGCTCTTCGCGAACTTCCATCGGCACCTGATACGTTGCACCACCAACGCGGCGCGGACGGATCTCGATCGATGGCGCTGCATTCTGCATCGCCTTGCGGAAGATCTCAAGCGGATCTTGCTCTGTCTTCTTGCCTACGATGTCCAGTGCTTCATACACAAGGCGACGAGCCGTGTTCTTCTTGCCCTGGATCATAATGTTGTTTACGAACTTTGCTACCATCACGTCGTTAAAACGCGGGTCTGCCATAGTGCGACGTTTCTCTGCACGCTTTTTACGCATCTTCTACTCCTTACTTCTTTCCAGCTGGTGCAGCACCAGCCTTTGGCTTCTTCGCGCCGTACTTTGAACGAGCCTGCTTACGGTTAGCAACACCCTGCGTGTCAGCCGAACCACGAATGATGTGGTAGCGAACACCAGGAAGGTCCTTCACACGACCACCACGGATTAGCACGATTGAGTGCTCTTGAAGGTTGTGACCTTCTCCCGGAATGTATGCCGTTACTTCGATGCCGTTTGAAAGACGAACACGGGCGACCTTGCGGAGAGCTGAGTTCGGCTTCTTCGGTGTTGTTGTGTACACACGCGTACATACACCGCGCTTCTGCGGGCATGACTGAAGAGCAGGTGACTTGCTCTTCTCGGTGATTGCGAGACGTCCTTTACGGACAAGCTGACTAATCGTTGGCATTGCGTTCTGCCGTATTTGATGAAGTTTATTTTCTAGACGGGTGAAGGCGCCGGGGAAACCCAGACGCCAACAGAGCCTGCAAAAGTAGGGGGCAATTCGGTCTTAACCAAATTTTCCCGGAAGTTCTTGTGGATTACTTGCCTTCGGCGCGCTTCTTCTGGTATTCTTTAACCATTTCCTCCTGGATGTTGCGCGGTACCGGCTGGTACTTCGCAAACTCCATCGAGAATTCGCCCTTACCCTGCGTAACAGAGCGGAGGTCTGTAGAGTACCCGAACATTTCTGACAGCGGCACTTCAGATTCAACGGTTACGTAGCCGGCATCCGACTCCGTACCCATGATCACACCACGACGCTGGTTGATTTGTCCGATCACAGTTCCCTGAAACTCTTCCGGCGCCGATACTTCGAGCTTCATGATCGGCTCGAGGATTGTTGGCTTTGCGCTGGCATATGCTTCACGGAATGCCATGATTGCAGCTGTCTTAAAGGCCATTTCAGATGAGTCAACAGGGTGCTGGGCACCGTCGTTCAGGATCACACGCACACCCACAACCGGCTGTCCGATAAGCGAACCTTCAACAACAGCTTCCTTGAAGCCCTTATCGCAAGCAGGGATGTATTCGCGCGGAATAACACCACCAACGATCTCATCTACGAATTCGTACGTTTCTACAGCGTCCGATGGAAGGGGCTCGATATACCCGCCTACACGACCAAACTGACCAGATCCACCTGTCTGCTTCTTGTGCGTGTAATTGTAATCAGCGCGCTGAGAGATGGTTTCGCGGAAGGCCACTTTTGGACGTCCAACGATGATCTCCGTGTTGTATTCACGGCGGATACGCTCGATGTAGATCTCAAGGTGAAGCTCACCCATGCCCTTGATGATGGTCTCGCCGGACTCTTCATCACGCATCACGCGGAAGGTTGGGTCTTCCTTCGTAAAGCGGTTCAGAGCCTTCGAGAAGTTTACCTGGCCTGCCTTGTCCTTCGGAGATACGGCCAATTCGATAACCGGATCTGGAACGAACATCGACGTCATCGAATAGCGTACGTTGCCGTCTGTGAATGTATCACCAGATGCACAATCCACGCCGAACATGGCGATGATGTCGCCACATACCGCTTCTTCGATGTCGTGCATTTCGTTTGAGTGCATACGCGCCAAACGTGGCACCTTGAGCTTCTTGCCGTTGGCGATGTTGATGATCGAATCGCCCTTCTTTACGGTACCCTGGTAGATACGCATGTAGGTAAGCTGACCATAGCGTCCGTCTTCAAGCTTGAACGCAAGCATGACAAGGGGCTTCGATGGGTCGTTCGCAAGCGTCATCTTGGCTTCGTTGTTGTCCTGGTCCAGTGCTTCGTTCTTCACTTCAGCAGGCTCTGGCAGGAATGTCACAACGCCGTCCAGCATTGTCTGTACACCCTTGTTCTTGTAAGCAGAACCACAGAACACTGGTGTCATCTGAAGAGAAAGTGTTCCCTTGCGAATGGCACGATTGAGCATGCCAGCTTCGATCGGCTCGTCCATGAGGAACTTTTCCATCAGCTCATCATCAAAGTCTGCAGCAACTTCAACAAGCTTGTGACGCAGCTCTTTGGCCTTGCCTTCAAGCTCAGCTGGGATCGCTTCCTTGCGGATGTCTGAGCCCCCTTCACCTTCGAAATACACAGCGTCCATGTTCACGAGGTCAATCACGCCTTCAAGCTTGTCCTCAAGACCGATCGGATATGTAACGAACGCTGGGTTGTGCGAAAGCTTCTCACGCAACTGGTCGGCAACGCGGTCTGGATTAGCACCCTGACGGTCGCACTTGTTGATGAAGGCCAAGCGTGGAACGCTGTAACGGCGCATCTGGCGGTCAACAGTGATCGACTGCGACTGAACACCGGCAACCGAGCAGAGCACGAGTACGGCGCCGTCGAGAACGCGAAGCGCGCGCTCAACTTCTACCGTAAAGTCTACGTGACCCGGAGTGTCGATAAGGTTGATGTTGTAATCGCCCCACGTGCAATACGTAGCAGCTGATTGAATCGTAATTCCCTTTTCGCGCTCGAGATCCATCGAGTCCATCTTTGCGCCAACGCCGTCCTTACCGCGGACTTCGTGGATTGCGTGGATTTTTCCCGTGTAGTACAAAATGCGCTCCGACAGGGTTGTTTTACCCGAGTCGATGTGCGCAGAGATCCCAATGTTGCGAACCTTTGACAGTTCAGCCATGATGCTTCACCAATGATGATGTTATTGAAATTCAACGGTATTGCTGCTGCAGGGCACGCGAGATTCTTGGTGCACTACGGCAAAGACTGCAAATATAGGGGCAGTTACGCCTTATCGCCAAGACTCATTCGCCGAAGAGCGGGATTTCTCATGGCAACAAAGGCTACTACGAGCAGGGTTACCAGGCCACCAACGTATACTGACGGAACAGTTCCCAAAAGCCGGGCTGCTACGCCGCTTTCCACCGCACCTAACTCGTTGCTACTAGAGATAAACATCGTGTTGGCAGCAGCAACACGCCCCTTCATCTCTTCAGGGGTCTCCAATTGTAGGATGGTATGCCGCACCACGACACTAACCGCGTCAAAAGCTCCGGCTAGCAGCAATACGGAAAAACTCACCCAAAACACGGTGCTGCTTGCAAAGGCAAGGATACAGAGGCCAAATCCAGCTACAGCCCAGAGCAGCTGGCGACCTGCATTCTTTCCAAGTGGTTTCGCTGACAAGAACGCCATCATGAGAATACTGCCAATACTCATAGATGCGCGCAGCAGTCCAAGCCCCTTCTCATCAGTAAGAAGGATATCCCTTGCGAACACTGGTAGCAATGCAACCACTCCGCCAAACAGTACCGCCAGCAAGTCCAGCGACAATGCCCCGAGAATCACCGGCCTGGACATAATAAACCTGATGCCAAGGGTGAGATCATCCATCATGTTCCGCTTCCCGTTTGCCTCTACAGGGGGCTTGGGCGTGATCCACCGTATGCCCACTGCTCCGATGACCATCAGGAGCAGAACGCAGTAGGTGGCTACTTTAACGTCAAACAGACCATACATGATGCCGCCGAGTAGCGGACCGAGAACCATCGCGCTTTGCCACATCGTGCTGCTAATTGCAGATGCACGAGCGATATTCTCGCGCGGCACGATTCGTCCTATCGAGCTAAACATTGCAGGCCCATAGATCGATCGAGCTGCGCCGTTCAAAACAATCATGAGCATCAGCCCAGCAATCACGGCGTCTTCGCCCCAAGCCGCCAGCGCAACATCGTGCGTGAAATACGACGTACCAACAGCCGACACTACAATGAGCAACAGCGCAGCCCGCATTGCTGTGCGCTTATCCCATCTGTCTACGAAATACCCCATCGGCAGCGCCATGCCAATAGCTGGAACAGCTTCGGCAAGACCTATGAATGCCAACGACAGTGGATCGTGTGTTAACGAATAAGCATACCATCCAACGATAAGTCCCTGCATATGCCATGCCATGGCAATGAAAAAACGCAGATGAAGAAACGCAAGAAACTCTCCCGCATTCGGCGTTAGTAGGGTACTTTTGTGGTATAGATGTTTGATCAATCAGAGACTCGTTGGAAGGGTCGACGATACTCATTCACCGCCAAGAGAACGCTGCAAACATACGCTTGCAACTCTTGTGCACGTTAACGGCGACACCATGAGATCTGCACTTCATCTCACTCGCACTATCTGCCTTTGGGCACTAGTATTCTTGGCATGCTCCAACACGATGTATTCACAGCGTTCTCAACTCGTCGAGGGCTTGGAGTTCGTCGTTGGCTTTATACACCCTGAGCGTGCACCTGGCGAGCCAAATTCATCTAACGCCTACCAGCTAATCCTTTCCTCAACCGTTGGTGCTATTGCCACAATTGGCGGCGAGCGCGTTGTCACTATAGCGCCCGGTACAGCCGAGGTTGTCATCATCGATAGCTGCGATATCATTAGAGTGGAGAGTGACCGTCCAATTGTGGTATCGAGTCGGATCCTGATGAGTGGCAATGGTGAACAGACAACGCACATACCAACGTATGCGTGGGATACGTCGTATTACGGCTTTTCCTGGTGGACTGATCGGTATGGACTTGATATAAAAACATACTCTACAGGCAAACGCCTTGTTATCGCTCGCGAAAACGGCACACGCATAACCTACCACGTAGATGGATTTGTAGAGGCCATAGAATTGGATTCTGGAGAGTATGCATACCTATCGGTACCGCTCGATACGATGGAGTCACGCAACCGCTTGTCCGACCCAACATCCGATAGGATCACAGCCTCCAAACCGATCTATGTGATATCAGGACATCCAAAGGTGGCATTGGTCAATCATCCCGATGCATATCCGGCAACAGGTCCATACGCTCGGGCTCTAACCCGTTCGCGCGGCACATTGATGGAGGCAATGATACCAGTTTCAATGGCTGGCAATTGGTTCATTACAGCACCTTTTCAGTACTCGCCCACGCGCAAACGTGGATTGGATTCCTCGGCAGACAATGCATCAACCGATCGTGGAGATGTTGTCCGTTTCGTGGCAACCGAAGACGGCACAGTGCTGTCGCATCGCGATGCTACTGGAACATACGTGGTTGGAGTGTTCACTGCTGGATCCGTACACACGCAGTTGGTAACCGAAGGCGTCAATGAGTGGCATGCATCGAAGCCAGTAGTCTGTGTGCAATACGGGAAGTCGTATGCACACATTACATCGCAGGCAACACTGCCAGAAGACGATCCCTCAACAGATGCTGGACTGCCGATGATGATGTGTATTCCAAGCATGGATCGCTGGATACAGCGATCGATCATAAGCGTCCCCGAAGGACTGTTCAGCATAATCACAGTCGTGACACAGCCGGAGCATATCAAGCACATCATGCTGAATGGCAAACCGATGTATACTCGGGCGAGAGTTGAATCCCTGGCGTCAACAGAGATGGTTCTGCGGTACATGGCACAACCCGGCACTCACACAATCACGGCAAGTGATACAGGTGCTCGATTTATGGCCTACACCTATGGAACTGCCGACGGTTTAGATCTTTGCCAGGCCTATGCCTCCAACACAGGATTTGACCTTTCAATGCCGTGCAATGACTCGGTCGTCTTCACAACGACGTACGATGGAGATACAGCATCGTGTACACTAATTGCAACGTCTCAAGACACATGCAGCGCACAAGGCGTGGCAATGAAGTACGTGGCAAACTCATTTAACTGCCACATCAGTAAACTCCCCAACGGCTTTGTCATTAACCGAGTCGATCAACTAGACTCAGCATTCGCTGAAATTGTCGTTGTAACCCGCAGTGGCCGGCAGCATAATGAGCGTGTTGAGTTTGCCCTAACTTCCGTGGCATCTGACATTCACTCGAAGAGTATAACTGTTCGCCCCATTCCAGCAAGCGAACAGCTGCTTGTAACACTGCCTGAGAACACCAATACCACCGCGTTATCGACAATTCGTCTTTACAGCCACATTGGGGCCCTTGCGCTCCAATCATTAGCACAGGGCAATGAACTTTCATTCGATGTTCGTGGCCTTGCTACCGGGACGTATGCTTTACAAGTAGGCTCGTCATTCATTCCGGTCCTCATTGTCCGCTAGCACTACTACTAAAACACTACTTTTGGGTATTGATTTAGAGAAGCGTATGCCTTACTATTACCAAGGCTCCTGCACGGCCGGAGTTATCGCGTATCGTATGATATTATAACCGTATACGAGAATCTACCTCCCTGCGAAATACGAGAAAGACATTCTCGTATGTTGACGTCACTCGATGATAGTAGGAAAGGATAGATCATGGTATGTGCCACACCTGAGTGCATGAGTTGCGGCTCGAGGCTGCAAAATGGAATTCTTGAAATTGGTGTAGACGGTGCATTGCAGGTTACGCAATCAAAATATACGTCTCTACACAGGCGCGGCTCTGCAGTGTTTGAATATGGCCAGTACCCGCATGGTGTGTATTGCATTAATCATGGACACGTAAAGATCGTGCGCCCTGGAGGGGATGGCAGAGACCACATCATACGCTTTGCCAAGGCAGGCGATATTGTAGGTTATAGCTCCTTGCTCACGAATGAACGCTATGCCATAAGCTGCATTGCAGTTGATGACTCAATCGTCTGTTCAATTCCAGCTCCTCTACTCTTCCACCATATTCAGCACAATCCTCGGCTAGCACTGCATGTTATGCAGCGATTATCAGCCGAAGTTCAGGGTTCCCAGCGCCGCATAGTAGAGCTAGCGCACAAAACAATACGCGAACGTGTTGCTGAAGCGCTACTCGTTCTCAAAGAAGTGTTTGGCACAGGTGATGACGGCGCTACACTTGCAAGCCCGCTCACACGAGACGAGATTGCATCCGTTGTTGGTACAGCTCCAGAAAGCGTCATACGCACCTTGTCGGATTTTAAGGCCGACAAGCTTATCACCATTACCGGTAGATCTATCAAACTTGATAACCCCGCGGGGCTAGCCCGAATAGCAAACATCCAAGATTAACATGGTGAACATGACAAATGTCATAGTCTGGCATTACGTACGATGCGAGATTGTACACAAAGGGATTTCTTCACCACTATTTTTTCGAAGGGTGTTTCTATGCGTACAATTCCTACACAACCAGCAGCAGAGATCATTGCTCCAATGATCGATCAGCACGAAGCTCAGGCATCACGAGCATACATGCTTCGTGAAATGCGCTACACCGGCGTATTAAAACACGTAGCAGAGGATCTTGCGAAACTCGAATCTGCATTGCCTCACGAACACCGTCTTACTGCTAAGCGTCTTCAGCGTGAAGTAGGCGAAGTACTTGAGACGGACTCAATGGCCTACGTAGAGCAGATTATGGAATCGATGCATGATGGCTATCTACGACGCCTTGCACAGGACTTTCCAACCCTTACGCCAACCGAGCTTCGGATGGCAGCATTCCTCCGTTTGCCGATGCCCTCTAAGGAGATCGCATCAATGTTCTCATGCAGTGTTCGGAGTGTAGAAAAGCATCGCGAGCGCATGCGCAAAAAGTTTCACCTTGCGCCGCATGAGAGCTTGACAATGTTTCTTGCTTCACGGGTGTAGCAGGTTAGGCTTTAGAGTTTGTAGATTTGCCCTGCTGGAGATGCACACTACTGCTTCTTCATCAGGGCATTGTTACTTAGGAGCTCATCATATGGCTAAGTCAAAATCTCGCACCTCAACCTCTCGCCCATCAGTCTCTTGGAAGAGTCCTTGGAGCACACAGCATTACACGTATCTCGGCGCTGCAATCGTGGTGATAGTGGCTGGATTTCTGCTTTTGGCCAAAGGCATGTACTCTTCCTGGGATGACCCACTCTCAGTTGATGTTGCCCCGGTTGTTCTTGTCGTGGGATATTGCATTCTTGTTCCATTGGCAATTATGCGCCGATCTTCTCAGAACAACACCCCGTCCGAGTCATGAGTCCAACGCCGCTATCAATAGGCGGCGTATCAATCGATGAAATCTGCAGCCTGAGCGGCACCCCCGTCTATGTCTACGACGCAGCGGTGATAGCTCGCAATGTACATCGCTTGAATGCCGCATTTACGCAGATTCCTGTGCGCTTTATGTATGCTGCAAAGGCACTTTCGAACTCTGCAGTCCTTAGGCTTATGAAGAAGCTGGGCACTGGGCTCGACACGGTGTCCATCCAGGAAGTACACCGCGGCCTCCGTGCTGGGTTTGCCCCTTCCGAAATTCTCTTTACGCCCAACATGATTTCCTTTGAGGAAATCAAAGAAGCTGTTACGCTTGGCGTGCACATCAACATTGATACCATTTCGGTTCTCGAGCGTTTCGGGCACGAGTTTGGAAGCAGCGTCCCGGTTTGCATTCGGGTAAACCCCCACATTATGGCTGGCGGTAACGAGCGCATAAGCACCGGCCACATTGATTCAAAGTTTGGCATCTCGATTCATCAGATGCGTCACGTCCTGCGTGTGGTTGCCTCACATGGTATGCATATCAACGGGCTTCACATGCACACTGGCAGCGACATTCTTGACGCCGATGTATTTCTTCAAGGGGCTGAAATGCTCTTTGAGATCGCAGAGAACTTTCCTGACCTTGCATTTATTGATTTCGGCTCTGGGTTTAAGGTGGCGTACAAATCCGACGACATCTCGACCGATATAGAAGACTTAGCTGGCAAACTCTCTGCACGCATTCTCGAGTTTAACATGAGCCGTGCTGCGCCAGTTGAGGTGTGGTTCGAACCCGGAAAGTTTCTCGTCAGTGAAGCTGGAACACTGCTGGCTCGCGTCAACGTGATAAAGCAAACAACATCTACTGTGTTTGCAGGCGTCGATACAGGGTTAAACCATTTGATTCGACCGATGCTGTATAACGCATATCACCACATCACAAACGTCAGCAATCCATCAGGTACTCCACGAGTCTACACAGTGGTGGGATACATCTGCGAAACTGATACGTTCGGATGGGACCGCAAGATCGCAGAGATTCGGGAAGGTGATATTCTGGCGTTCGCGAACGCCGGTGCATATGGCATGACGATGGCCAGCAACTATAACAGCCGACTGCGCCCTGCAGAAGTTCTTGTCTACAACGGCAAAGCGTCTCTCATCCGTAGACGAGAGACGCTCGATGATGTTCTTGCAACAGAGATCGATATCGATCTTTAGAAGTTTAGACTTACTCCAAGACTCCAACCCGTAAGGTTCATCGGAGCAGCTGTTTCGAATGGCCAGTTCATGCTGTTCTTACGCAGCGTCTTGAACCCGTATGCCACTGCATTGCGAAGTACAAAGTTCATAATTGGCAACGATGTAGCTGATGCCTTTCCGAATGCCTTCACAGATGCCATCACGATACCATCGGCCACGCCTTCAATCAACTCGCTCCCGGCCCAATACCAAAACATGTGCCGAGGATAAATCTGGGTCCATGTGTATCCTGCGCGAATGCTCAATGGCTTTACAACCTGGAATTCGATCGTCGGATTCATCGTGGCACCAAATCGGATGTTGCCGGCAACGTCGCTGACGGTCTGACGTGCATCCGAACTGATCGATGCGTCGTATGACAGCGGATTAACGCTCGACCATATCGAGTTCTTTCCAACGAGAAACTTCAGCGAGGACCCTTCTCCATGTTTATATCCGTACCCTGATTCATCGATAAATCCAAACGAATACACATTCATTGATGTGCTCGACGCATTAACAACAGAGTCATCAATAGGCGTAAAACCATCTGCAGTTGCTGCCGAACCGTAGTTAAAGAATGCCCCATTGTTCTGATAGCGAATGATACCCGTATGCGTTCGGATAGTGCGCGCATCTTCCATGCCAACAGAAACGCCGTAATTCGTAATCTGGGTACGATTTCCCGACAGGCCTTTACGCTGCAGATCAAGCATGCCGTATGAAGCCTGCAGCCGTGGACGCCGAGAACGAAGGCTCTTGTCGGGATCATCGTCAAAGAACACGCTCATAAGCGTATCAATGTCGGACGTAGAATCCTGCTGTATTGCATTTGCAGAGGGTGCGAGCAAGCAGCAAATAGCGAGAAGTGTAAGAAGCTGTTTCATGCAGTAATCGCCTCTCAATAACATTACTTGTTGTGACAACGGTTCTATTCTGAGGTTTCTCCATCTGAGGATGTTCTCTTCCTCCTGCTTCGCATCTTCCGCTCCTTGGGCTTATTCTCATCAAGGTTCTCTTTAAACACGTAGCTGTCCGAAACATAAGCTTTTGAGCGGCGTTCATCGGTGTCTCTGCGACGGGCCGGAGCAGATGACGACGAGAATCCATCCTTCCGACGGCCACCCATTCCACGTCCACCCTGGCCTCCAGGACCCGATCGACGTCCACCCTGACCTCCACCCGCACCACTTCTGCGGGCTGGCGGCCTGCCTCCAGATTTCCGCAACGATGGCGATTCATTTGTAAGGGGCTGGCGCTCATCTCCGTCACGATAGCGCTCGCGCGGGGAACGGTCATCTCGTCTTGGCCGAGAATCGCTTCCGTAGCGATTGTCCGTGCGCGGGCCTCTATCGTTTCGCCTATCAGTGCGTGGCCCCCTGTCGTCGCGCCTATCACTACGTGGGCCTCTGTCGTCGCGCCTATCAGTGCGTGGGCCTCTGTCGTCGCGCCTATCAGTGCGTGGGCCTCTGTCGTCGCGTCTATCAGTGCGTGGGCCTCTGTCGTCGCGCCTATCACTGCGTGGGCCTCTGTCGTCGCGCCTATCACTGCGTGGACCTCTGTCGTCGCGCCTATCACTGCGTGGACCTCTGTCGTCGCGCATATCACTGCGTGGACCTCTGTCGTCGCGCCTATCACTGC
>JBIJAX010000083.1:0-4195 GCA_044345485.1 Kapaibacterium sp. (SeqCode) | reverse complement strand
CAAAGCACGTGTAAGCTCTGGCTATACGCTGGCAGAGATCATGTCGGGCAAACTATCGCAAATGCCGATCTATCTCGAAACCGCCCGTACATGGCTGGCTGAGCACAACATTTCTGCTGCACCGTGGGCAGCATTGTATCGATCATTTGGAACCGTGCTGCACACAGCAGACGACCCGATGAATAAGATTGCCATGAAGGATCCTGCAATGAGTTTACCTGCAGAAGCAGTAGGAATTAAGCAGCCACGGTGGATTGGTGTTGTCAAAGAGTTTGCGGAGAAGCCCCTTGCTGAACAAAACCAGGAACTTCTACAGGTGGTTGGTGGTGTTGTAGCTGGAGTGTATGATGGAGTGTTCGCCGTTAGGCCTACACACAAAGCATGTGAGTTGTGCAGCGTTGGTGAGTTATGTAGAATCGAACAATGGGGACAGGGATGAAGAAGTCATTAGTATATGAAGTGCCAGCCAAGAATCTGCGTTGGCAATGTCCAGCATCGGCATTACCATTTAAGACCAGCACAAAGGAGCTAAAGCCCCTTAAGAAAATTGTGGGGCAGCCGCGCGCAGTTGAGGCTCTTGAACTCGGTGCGCGTATTCGGAGTCAGGGATACAATATCTGGGCGTCTGGGGTGATCGGTACGGGACGTATGACGACGATCCGTCAGATCCTTGACGACATTAAGTCGGAAAAGCCAACATTGTTTGACTTCGCGTACGTCCACAATTTCCGTCAACCCGAAGCTCCAGTGCTCCTGCGCTTTAGTGCAGGAGAAGGGCGCGTGTTTAAACGGATGATGGATGAATGTATGGCTGTTATTCGGCGACGCATTCCCCAACTTTTTGAAGAGGAGCAGTTCCAGCAGACGCGCAATGCCATTATTCAGCGGTTTCAAGAACGAGAGCGTGTGGTGTTGTCAGAATTCGACACTAAGATCCGTCCATCCGGGTTTGTTGTTGGACAGCTTCAGAACGAAGACGGCACCTCGCGTACAGAGGTGTTCCCGATTGTAGACGGCAAACCAGTGACAATCGACGACGTGGACCAGCTCGTGCAGGACGGAAAGCTCACGATCGAGCAGGCAACATCAATCTCTAATGCCTACGCAGCGTTCCAGGAAGAACTTGCAGAGATCGGACGCGTCTCAATGAGGGTGCTCGTAGACTTCCGCAAGGAACTCAACAAGCACGATCAGACAGCCGTAGGAATCCTTGTTACGTCGATTCTGGACGACATTCAGCAGAGCTTCCCTCGCAATCGTGTGAATGAATACCTCGAGGGTGTTAAGTCTCACATCCTAGAGCACCTAGATGAATATGTTCGAGTATACCAGGCTAAGCTTGCAGGTGCCGCTGATGAACCCACGGAGGATGCTGCACGTGCGTTGGAACAGATAACGTCGATCAATCTGATCGTAGACAACTACGACACTAAGACAGCTCCCATCGCAATTGAGACATCGCCCACGTATTCGTCGCTCTTCGGTACTATTGAAAAGCGCATGGATGCGCGGGGCTTTGTGATGAGTGACTTCACGCACATCCGCGCAGGTTCACTACTCAGAGCCGATGGTGGCTTCGTAGTCATGAATGCTATCGACGTTCTAACGGATCCGATGATCTGGAGCACGCTGAAGAAGCTTCTGCTCTATGGCAGACTCGAGATACAGCCTCTTGACTCACAGTTTCAGCTCAATACTCTTAAGCCCGATCATATCAATGTTGATGTGAAAGTGATCCTGCTCGGAGATCCTGCCATGTATCTGGCGCTATGGGCTGCTGATGAAGATTTTCATAAGATGTTCAAGGTGCATGCAGAGTTTGATGCATACACACAGCGCAATGCTGATATGATCCGCAACTATTGCTCCTTTCTTTCGATGATGTCTAATGAGGAAAACCTCCTTCATTGTGATAAGGGGGCAGCTGCTGCCATTATTGAATGGGCTGTTGCGTTCACCGATTCTCAGGAGAAGATCTCGCTGCAGTTCAGCTATGCAGCAGACCTGCTGCGGGAAGCATCGCACTATGCACGCATGCGCAATGGACGTTTGATCAAAGCTGAGCACGTCAAGCATGCACTTTCGATGCGTCAACAGCGAAGCAATAGAGCAGACATGGAGATCCGCGAGAGTATAAAAAAAGATGTCCTACTTGTAGACGTCAAGGGTTCTCGCGTTGGACAGATAAACGGGCTAACCGTATACAGCAGCGGTATCGTCTCATTTGGCAAGCCGGCACGTATTACGGCAACCGTGAGTGCAGGGAATGCTGGCATTATCAATATCGAACGCGAAGTGCAGATGAGTGGCCCCATACATTCAAAAGGTGTGTACATTTTGTCTGGCTTGGTGCGGTCTCTTTTCTCTCGTGCACAGCCCATATCCTTTACCGCCAGTATCGCATTTGAACAGTCGTATGGTGGGGTAGACGGAGATAGTGCTTCTGCTGCAGAGGTCGTTGCATTGCTTAGTGCCATCTCTAACATACCCGTCCGCCAGGACATAGGCATCACCGGCTCGATCAATCAAAAGGGGGATATTCAACCGGTTGGCGGCGTAAACGAGAAGATCACTGGCTTCTTTGAGGTCTGCAAGGACAAGGGGCTCACCGGTACACAGGGTGTGGTGCTGCCAGCTCAAAATGTACGAGACCTGATGCTTCCAGAAGAGATCATTGAAGCAGTAAAGGCAAAGAGGTTTTCGATCTATGCCATTTCGCGCATTGAGGAGGCAGTTGAGCTGATGATGAATCACCCCGCTGGAACTCGCCGCAAATCCGGAGAGTTTGCACCCGACAGCGTTTTCGCAAAGGTGCAGACAAACCTGGATGTGCTGCACGAAGCATCGAGGATGAAGTAGCGAGTGCCGAGTAGCGAGTGCCGAACAGCGAGTGCCGAACAGCGAGTAGTGTAATTCCGTAATTCCGTAATTGAACTTGCACTCGCTGCTCGCTGTTCGCTGCTCGCTGCTCTACTCAGTGTCTAAAATGTCTGGTTCCCGCAAACATCATGGCCAGCCCCTTGTCATTAGCGGCTGCGATGACTTCTTCGTCGCGGATGGAGCCACCTGGTTGGATAACGCATACGGCGCCGGCTTCGGCGGCCTGAAGGAGTCCGTCGGCGAATGGGAAGAAGGCATCTGATGCAACGGCGCAGCCGGTAAGATTGATGCCGGCGTCCTGTGCTTTTCGTACAGCAATACGTGCTGAATCAATGCGAGACATTTGTCCGGCGCCAATGGCAAGCGATCTGTCTGATGCAGCGTAAACTATTGCATTGCTCTTGACGTGCTTTGCGATCTTCCACGCATAGAGCATAGCCTTGCGCTCATCATCTGTGGGTGTGCGCTGGGTAACGATGCGCAGGTCTGCATCGTTGTAGAGAATCGAATCTTCCTCCTGAACCAGAAAGCCCCCTGCAACAGAGCGGAAAGAAAGAGAGGCGCTCTTCTCGAGCACGGGCACGATAGATCGTGCCAAAACCAATCTTCTATCCTTCTTCTTCTGCAGAAGCTCCAGTGCTTCCTGACTAAACGATGGCGCAATGAGCACTTCGGCAAAGAGGCTGTGGATCTCCTGTGCGAAGTCGATATCGATCGGACGATTCACAGCGATGATTCCACCAAAGGGGCTTACAGTATCGGTTGCAAAGGCCTTACGGTAGGCGTCCGTGAGATTGTCTGCAGAACCAACGCCACATGGATTGTTGTGCTTTACAATAACTACTGTGGGCTCGCTGAACTCAGCGCAGAGTCCACTTGCAGCATCAACATCCAGAATGTTGTTGTAGGACAGCTCCTTGCCGTGAAGCTGTTTGAAGTTTGACGTGAACGAACCATAGAGCATTGCGCGTTGATGCGGATTCTCGCCGTAGCGAAGAGACTGATCCATGCGTAGCGGGATGGCTGTTTCCTGCAAAAATCCTGCGCCACGTTTCGCTGCGAAGTATTCAGAGATACGCGCGTCGTAGTATGCGGTGTGACTAAACGCCTCCATGGCGAGTTCTTCACGCAGGTCGCGCGGTACCATACCATGCGCCGTGAGATGCTCGATGATGGCAGGGTACCGAGATGGGTTTACTACGATTGTTGTGTGCTCGTAGTTCTTTGCAGAGGCGCGGACCATGGCCGGACCACCGATGTCGATGTTTTCTACGATGTCTTCGTGCGTTGAGTCCGGACGTGCCAGTGTCTGCTC
>JBIJAX010000015.1:0-43305 GCA_044345485.1 Kapaibacterium sp. (SeqCode) | reverse complement strand
CTCATCAACAAAAGTGCACCAGATCATACGCTGCAGAAATGCTGAATAAATACTGGCCGCCTTATCCACAGGTGAAAATGCTCCGTCCCATCGCTGCAGTATTGAATACGCTCGCTGCTGCTCAGGTGTAAACTTTGCATATCGCGGCTGGAGAACCGGAAGCACCTTTCGCATCATTGACAATGCATACGGGGACTGCAAATCTTGCTGCACCATCTGTACATCTCGTACACTTGGATCTTTATATACGTTCATGAGCTCGCGCATACGCTGAACTCTAGAAACCGGCTCGTAGAGCGATGTAATGTAGGGGGCATTGGGAGAGGTAGGGTTGTTAGCTGAGCCAACCCATCCTTGCCTCGGATTCTCAAGTGTTCCCAAACTTGTGAGCTGCCACACACCACTCCAATCACCACCTGTATACATGTTTGAGATAGGCACGTGAGGATCACTGTTGCCTCGCTTGGGTACAAAACCAGCAGCAACGTTCACGATTGATCCCGACCTACTTCCAATTGTAAAGTTCAACGCTGGCGAACCCCAAGTACTTAGCGCTGAAACCACTTTGGATGTACTCGCTGCAGTGTTGATCTGATACATTGCCAAGACCTCATCACTAGCATACTGGGCAGTCCAACGAAATGTTAGGCATACTGGATCTTGAACGCGTTTGTCTCGCAGGAGATATCCAGTCGAAAGAGGACGTGAAAAGCCAGTCAGTATCTCAGCTTGCTTGCCTAGGTGGTGGTCGGATATTACACTGGAAACATTGGTATAACGAATACTGATGATCGTATCGGACGTACCGCTGACATGTATCGTATCGTCTCGATACTTGAACTTCTTGCGCACTCCAGAAGCATCCAAGTAATAATTGATGGGATCTTTTGCATCAAGGCGTTGCACAACGTAATCCATGTCGTCTGCCATTACGTTTGTGAAGCCCCATGCCACCTGATCATTTCTACCTGAGAACACGAGTGGTAGTCCAGGTATACTCAACCCCAACACGTTAAGCTTCGGTGAACTCAAATGCACCTGATACCATTTAGCTGGCAACGACACAGAAAGATGAGGATCATTGGCAACTATCGGTGCACCTGTCGATGTTTTGACAGCCCAACAGTTGCTTCCATATCCAGACCCTTGCAATCCGAGCATATCTCGGATTGATCGCAGTGTGGACAGCAATGATGAAACTTCCAGATTAGTCCCAGAATGTTCTCGACTCGCATTCATTGCAACTGATTGAGTGTCCTGCACCTGACGGGTTGCAGCGAACGAGGTATCGAGCACATACGGCCCTCTGTTGGAGCGCGGCAGAAACTTCTTATAGGATCCGGGCCCCTTGGCATAATCAATCTGTGCGAATGCAAGATCAGTCCAAAAAGCAAGACTGAGCTCAAAGGAGAGTACTCGTCCAACGATCAGGCAGTCCTCAATCGTCCATGGCTCTGGCTTATATCCAAGTGCATCGAACTCAAAGGGCAGGTTTTCATCATTCTCTTCGATGAAAGCATTCACCCCGTCGGTATATGCCTGCAGAATTTCACGCGACTTTTTACTAATCGTCTTTGACTGCCGCGCTGCTATGCTGCGGATCTCCAACGAGCGAAGAAAGGCATCGATTCTTACCCCTTCTTTTCCGAAGATCTCGGCAGTTCTACCGCGTCCTGTCCTGCGCCAAAGGTCCATCTGCCAGAGTCTGTCTTGGGCATGTACATAGCCCTGCGCGAAGAACACATCGTGATTGTTGTTCGCAACAATGTGTGGAATTCCGAATGCGTTCCGATACACCTTTGTTGAATCCATCACAGAAACGGAGGACTCTGAAAAGGGCTCAGGATGACTGCGTGTTGCGATCTTTAGCGCGAAATACACAAAGCATAGCAACAGAACGACCAAGGTAACGCCGATTCCGGTTATTCCTGTCCACCAACGCCTTATAGCCACTTGAACTCCCGATACCACTGCACCGTCTCACGTATACCATCCTCGAGAGAGACCTCTTGCCTGTATCCGAGCTCTCGACGGGCTTTATCAGATGAACATATCCAATACGGCTGGATAAGATCGAGCCCCTTCTCATAATCGAGCACAGGGGGCTTCCCGGATAGTTTGCCAAAAAATCCTACCGTGCCAGCTATGCCAAGAACAAGTGCATGGGGAAGACGCAACGGAAGAACAAAGCTCTTGCCCATAGCAGTCTTTGTAACATCTACGATTTGCGGCCAGGAGTAAAACTCGTCGGATGTAATGAAGTATGTCTGATGATGCGCTACAGGCGTTTCCATTGCTAGAACGATGCCACGCGCCAGATCTCGGGCATGCACAAGACTTACTCTGCTGTCACCAAAACCAATCAACGTTGCCAATCCCTTGTGCACGGCTTGGAAGAAGGACAGAATCGCAGAATCTCGCGGGCCATAGACTGCCGGCGGACGCACAATCGTCCACGGAATGTCATGTGCATCCCGCACAGCATCTTCTGCCAACTTCTTCGTGCGTCCATATGCTGTAAGCGGACGCAGTTCTACCTGATCTTCTGTTCGCGGTTGCTCAAGTGATGGGGCAGGCCCACATACGGTAAGCGAACTTGTGTGCACAAACCGCTTCAGCCCCGGGTTGTATGCCCGAACAGCATCTATAAGGTTCTGAGTTGCATCTAGATTTCCACGGCGAAACTCTGCTTCATTCTTTGCCGCGGTCAATCCAGCTACATGTATCAATGCATCCATCCCAGTGACTGCATGCTGGAGAGATTCGACATCAAAGAGCGACCCTTCAACACGGGTAACTGATTTACCGTCTAGCCATCGCATGTTTGATGTTGATCGAGCAATAAAGTACACGTCGTGACCCCGCTCCAACAGCACATCAACAACATGACTTCCGACAAATCCCGTAGCTCCAGTAATAAGAACCTTCACGTATCACCTCGAAATAATAAAGGCGGTGGTCCGAACATGGCGTCCATTTCGGAACACCACCGTATAAACGCCTGATTCCAATGCATCGGTTGGCATTGTGATCTCGTGCACACCTGGACGCACACTTGATAACATCATCGGCATTGAGCGTCCCGAAAGATCAACCACATCCATCGATGTTACCTCATCGCTGAGAACAGTGTATCGAAGGCGTACTTCATTGGCGTCTTGATATGTAACCGAGACAACAACGGGTCTGCCAACTCCTATAGTGGATGCATCAATATCGCAATCTGGCACCACAGTAAGCTCTCCATCCACACCGTCGATCACTACCCCTGAAGCAAATGCGGTATCAACAACCAATGCTGTTGAACGCGTAGGACCAACATAGGTTGACCCTCTCAGTGTGATGAGCGGATTGGCAGCAGTGATAGGATTTGTTGCTGCAATCTGAATGCGAATCTTACCCGGCGACGTTTCATTTGCTGAGATCTGACTCAATGCCGGCGACTGCGGAACAGACTCTAGCTTGAACAGGCGGGGATCGAACGAAACGTCGATTGTAAGGGAGTAGATCCCAGCTGAATCGAGTGGCTTAGGCGAAGTAAGCTGTAGCGGCAGATCTACATCATCTCCTGCCCGCACGACTACATCAGGCGGCGCGATAACCTGCAAGCCCCGTAACGTGTCCTTTGGCGGAGTCGAAGCAATCATCTGAATGTTCTGTGTATCTGCACATGGTGCAAGCGAAACTGTCTGAACACGAATTGTGTCTCTGCGAGCAAAGCCGGTGTTGGTGTATCTGATAGTAACCACGGCGCGCTCGGCCGGTAGGAGTGTGGCCGGAAGTACAGGGGTTGATGCAACGATAGAGAACGGTGCGCGCACGCCAGTTAGAGATGCTAGTTCGATCGGTGCGGAACCTGTGTTTGTGATGGTGATCTGCTCATCTTTGAACTGACCAGGTCCAACAATGCCAAAGGTTCCAGAGCTCACGGAAACGCTTCTGTCCTTTGTTGCACATATGCCCGTCAGAACCACATCTACGGCAGTTGAGCACGGGCCAACAACTACACGTAGTGTATCGGTATATGTTCCTACGGAAGGGGGCTGGAAGGTTACCATTACTGAAAGAGTATCCGTAAGCGAAGATCCGGCTACGATATCTGTAGAGAACGGCTGAGCAATATCGATCGATTGAAGGCGCGAACGCAGCCCCATGAGTCCGCTGGCAGATAGGGTAATCATCCTCGACACTGTGCGCGTTGTATCGCACAAGAGTATTGTGCCGAAGTCGATTCTCTGGAGTGATGTGCTGTACTGAGGACGCAAAAGCGTACCAGTGAACGTGATTGAATCTGTAAACCCGCATGGACCATACTGCACCGTTGCGGTAACTACGAATGGTCCGTCCTGAACGGCAGGGGCAACACGAACGGGAATACTCTTCATCGACTTTGCAGGCACAATCACAGCTCCGCCTGTATACTGCAGACCATTACCAACCACGTTGGTAACGGTCACAGGAATGAGCGAAGTGTTTGATACTTCGATAACTGTATCCACAACTGCGTCACAGGCCAGCACTATCCCGAGGTCCACAATGGCCGGAGCAAGACTAACACGAGGGATGTAGCTGGCGGCCTGTATCTGAGCTCTGAGTGTATCCTTGCATGAGCGGGATGTATAAGGAAATGCGATCTGTTGAATAACACCCCTGTCAAGGTCTGCGCCAAGGGGACGATACTGAATCTGAATAGCGATATCCTGATTCGGTGGCAACGTCTTTGCGCCCGTAAACGGCGTCAAAAGATAGAACGGCGGGTCAACGCGGGGCACACCAACATAGATCGTATCACTGCCGCTGTTGCGAATTCTAAAGGTTGAATCTACACGCGTATTCGATGTAGGACAGCTTGCAAACACACCGAAATCAACTTGCGATCTGTCAACGGCAACGGAGATTGCATTGCGCTCACCGCGCACAACACATGTTGTTGTTGCACCACATGGCTGGGCTGTAAAGAGCACGGCACCATTGAAGATGCCAGAACCAGACGGGCTAAACGCGATGCGCACCGCTTGTGATTTCCCAGCAGCAATCTGAAATCCTGGCGGTGGGGAAACAAGAGCAAATCCTGCCGGCAAAGCGATTGATGTTACACTAACAGTCGAAGTCCCGTCATTAAAAAGCTCCAGCGTAAGGCTTGTATCAGACTTGCACTGACCTAGCGTACCAAAGTTTAATGTTTGTGGGACAGTTCGGAGTTTAACGTCATACGTACGAACACGCACAAGAGGAGAAATCCCTGGACATCCAGCTGCAGTAGCTATGCGCACTTGATAATCTCCTGCTTGCCGCACTGTAAGAGTTCTGGTTGTGGCACCTGGAATCACAAACCCATCGCGGATCCACTCAAATGTTGATGCGTTGGCTGTTGTGCTCAGAACAACGGAATCACCTGAACATATCGTGTGTGGACCAACAGGTGATACATCTACCGAGGGGGCTGGCAACAGCTTAATCGTGATCTCGTCAGACGTAGCTGAGCACCCACTGCCGTACACTTTTAGTCGATAGGTGCCTGCCTCTCGTACAACAACTCTTGTGGTACCGCCCACGGCGAGCGAGATACCATTCAAGGACCATTCATATCTGTCTGCAGGTGTCGTCGTTGAGAGTGTCAGGGTGTCACCTGGGCATATCTCGATCTTGGAAGCCGTGATCACAGGCTTCTGTGGAGATGTTCGTACAATCTGCGACGATTGCGCAAAGCGGAGCTCTGTATACTGCCTGCCACGAGCAGTGGTGTCATCAGTAACAGCAAGCAGGTCATCCCGGCGGTAGCGGTATCCATACACTCGATAGGTGTATGAAACGCCGCATAGAATGTTCGCTGAATCCGTATACCGCGCACCTCCAGCAATCGTTGGACGTACGTCCAGCACAACCGCCGAACCTATCCGCGTACCCTTAGTGATGATCTTACCGTCTACGATTGCTGAGGCTGGAAACGATGCAAAATTCAGCGTGTCCCGCAGGATAATGTACCCAGTAGTGGAGTCTTGCGGATAGCCGTCATCAACCGGAGTCCAGTCAATGGTGATAGATGTTTCGGTCTGCCCAATAAGCGTAACCGTTGGATTCGAAGCCCATACAGGCTCTCTGGTCTCTCTCCAGAACCAATGGTTAATGTTCTTTACTCCCATGTTTGTGCGGGCAAGGTCGAAACGGTTTGGCAAGCCCCGTGAATCATTGAAACCAGCAACCACCGAGTCCTTGGTTATGCCGACTCCGTAGGCCCCGAGAGTTCTACCTGTTACACGATTGGAGCGTGAAGCCCCTACATTTCCAGAATCAAAGTTGGCCTTCGGCGGAGGAATCGAATTATAGGCGGCACCTGTTGGCTTGTTATGTCCGAGTGCATGCACATGGGTCTCGTTGGCATCGACGATTTCTAGCACGTCTCCAGCGTCTGCAAGATTGAGCGCGGAGATGTCTCCACCTGCTGTAGGAAAAAGGTAGATCGAGAATAGATCGGTATCTCTGCTTGAGACCTCTAAGTATCCGTCACGTGCATCAATGTCCCTTGCAACACCTGCCGGAATATCCCTGTGCCAAACTACTATGATGGTTCCAGCACGTAGATGTCTCCAGAGGGGAATGTCTTTGAACTTGGGTCCGCCCATGCGAAGCACCTGACCGGTGTTTGCATCTGTTAACACAAATCCAACAGCATTGAGATTATCCTTGACGACAACCAGTTCTGTCCACTCTCCATTGACATCCTGAATATTGTAGTACTCACTGATGACCATATCCTGTGCCTTGATCAATGACACTGAACAAACAAGCACAGCTAGCGTAAGGAGTCTCAAGAGCATAGGATGAATCAAGTGGTGGTAGGAGTAAACACTAGTCAGAAAAAAAGGGGGCATGCATAGCATACCCCCTTTTTAGAAAGAGTCACCATCGTGAGAAGTGGGGAATTACTTCACGACTGCTACAGGCTGAACGAGCGTTACAGAGCCAACAGATGCCACCATGCGGTAAACACCTGATGAGAACTGCGATGCATCGAATCCGAACGTGTGGACACCTGCTGCCATGTTCATCGAAGCAATGTTTGCTACGATCGAACCTGTTGCGTCAACCAGGTTGATCACAACGCGCGATGGCTGTGCTACGGTCAGATTGAAGTTCGCACCGCTGATAGCCGGATTTGGAACGATAGTACCGAGCACGTTGCCAGCTACCTCTGTTTCGTCGTCAACACTAACAACACCTGGACGAGTAGTAACCGTTGTTGTGTCCGATGTTACCGTACCGCACTCTGAGCGAACAACACACCAATACTTGCCTTCATCGCCTGTGGCGTATGATGGCTTCGTGAATGTTGGAGCAACTTCACCAGCGATTTCAGCGCCATTCTTTACCCACTGATACTGCACCGTTCCGGCACCAGTTGCTGTGAGCGAGATTGTGAGCGCCTGTCCAACTTGAACTGCAAGAGTTGCAGGTGGTTGTTGGGTGATCGTTGTTGCAGGACGCACTGTAACCGCAGCGGCCGACGATGTAACCGAACCGCAAGCCGTTGATACCGTAACTGTGTATGCACCTGCCGTCGTGGCATTGGCATTAGGAATTGTGAAACTTGATCCAGAAGAACCTGGGATCACAGATCCGTCCTTAGACCATGCATAGCTGAGTGTACCGGCGCCTGATGCAGCAACCGTGAGAGTTACTGACGCACCTTCACAAGCATCAATGCTTTGTGGCTGTGTTGAGATCGTTGGTGCTGACGCGATAACGAGGTCTACGTCTTCTTGTGCACTCATTGTTCCTACAACAGCACGAAGCGTGTATGAACCAATGTCTTCTGGTGTTACTGGGTCAATTGTGAGTGTCTCTGTTGCAGTACCTGAGAAACGTCCACCATCAGAAAGTGGGGAACCCTTGTACCACCAGCGCACATCGATATCGGCTGCAGGTGGATTTGAGTATGCCTTTCCTGCAAGAACAGCCTTTGAACCTGCACATGTTGCAATGGTGTTACCTGCGAATTCTACGTAGACGCCATTGGTGAATACACGGGCAGACTTTGTGGTTGCTGTGCCGCAAACACCAACAACTACACATGTGTAGTCGTTACTGATGTCAGAAGCTTGAACATTTGCAATCGTAAGAACGCTTGAATTTGAACCTTGGATGCGGCCGTTGTCAACAACAGCGTCCAGACCCTTGTACCACTGATATGAAAGTACTTCGTTCGGGAATTCAGCTTCAACAGCAAGACGGGCTGTACCACCGAGAGCAACTGGTGCGTTGCGTGTTTGATTGACGATTTGCGTTGGACGTGCAACACGGATGTGTGCGTCTTCGCTCTTCGTGTTACCACATGTGCCAAATCCCCAGATGTCGCAGTTGTATACACCTGATGTGTTGTACTGAGCATTTGCTATGCGGAACATAGGGCCATTTGCCCCAGGGATTGCAACGCCATCCTTGTACCACTGATATGCGCGCACAGCACCAGATGTGAGTGCGATAAGGTCATAGTTGTCACCAACACACAGATTCTTAGAGACAGGCTGAGTTGTCATGACAACCTTTGAAGCCACAGCAAAGACTCTTGATCTTCCGCTGATGTCTGTGCGCTCAACACCCGTTACACGGATAAAGCAGGAACCAGCAAACTCGATGGCAGGGACTGTCCATGATGCAGTTCCGGCAGCAGCTGGAGCAGTTGCAACAACATCCCATGACGCGCCGTTATTCGAGGAGAATTCAATCGTTACGTTATTCACGCCGCGTGCAACATAGTTTGTTGTTGCTGGCTGTCCGGCACAGAGTGTGTCTCCTGTTACAGGAGTTGATACTGTGATACGCGGAGTCTGAAGGTTGATCGGCGTTGCAAATCCGCCAGGTCCGGCAGGGTAGGCAACGAGATCGCTTGGATTTGTCTGTACGCCGTTCCATGTGCCATCATTGGACGTAACGGCATATACAATAGCGTTTGTGCGAGCGTCGCGTTCCTCAATGCGGCGAACACCTGTTGCCAGTGCATTTGGAATCAACGTTGCCCATGCACCAGCACGGTTCTCACGTGAGGCATACCATGTCTCTGTGCGCTGACCAATCGTTGTGCCTTGCGCCTGCACAAGAGCAACAGTGATCGGGCGGCCAGTACCTGCAGCATTATCATAGAGAAGAACGTAGTTCTTTGCTGTCAGCTGTGAGGCATCATCTACAATGCCAGTAGCCTGGTTTGCTGCTGTACCCGTGCGGATTACAAGAGACGTGTTAGCAAGCTGGTAACGGCTGATGAGGTTACCGTTGGCATCGCCAAGAGCAACACGCCAGAAGATGGTGTTTCCTTCACGGAACGCAATGTTCGTTGACGTGATGAGGTTGACCCAGATTGACTTTGTTGTTTCGCCAGGAAGCGTTGAGAACTGTGAAAACTCACCAGGTGTTGTCAGCGACTTGCCAGCTGAATAGAAGTACGAGTTGTCATTTGCATTATAATTCAGATTAAAGCCGCCACCTGTCGAGGTAAGATTTTGATCCGTTGCCAAGCCTGTATTGATGCGGTACGTAGTGTTTGGCGTGAGATTTGAGAACGTTACCAATGCAAATGACGGAAGTGACCACGGACTTGAAACTGTTACACAACCTGCTGTGCTCACTGTTGTAGGTGCAGCTGCAATGTACTGTGGAACGATGTTCGTCGTCATCGCTGGAGCAGCATCCGCATTGGTGAACGGAAGTATTTGTGTGCCAAGTCCAGGAATGTTTACCTGAAGCTGATATGCACCTGGGGCCGAAACACTGATATTGTCAAATGTTGCAATACCGTTGAGAGCAGTGACCGTTGCTGCACCAGTGACGTTGCCAGGACCGCTGACCTTTGTTACTGTGACGACAGAGCCATAATTGTTGTCGATTGTATTGTCTGCACGGAACACATTTACGGTGAAGGGGCTGATCGGCACTCCAGCGTAACCGAACTGCGTAGCACCTGTAATCGTTGCATATGCCGCCGGTGTTTGGAACGTGAGTGGGGCTGTGAGACCAAGTGTAAGAACTTGTCCGGTCAGTGAGACTGCGCGGAGAACTACACCAGTTTCTGCAGTGCTGTACACAACGTTCGTCAGATCGACGAAGCTGCTACCAGCTGGAATCACGCCAGTGAGCGAACCAGAAAGGGCACCCGTGCCGGCATTTAGTTGAATTTGGACAGTTGTTGCAGTCGTTACATTCTTAGCGGCACCAAGAGCATCAACCGAGCGCACGCGAAGCGAAAAGCCCGTGTTTTGCGACGGTGAGGCTGGAGTAAGGTTCTCGATGGCTAGGTTGGTGGCCGCTCCTACTTGCGAGTTTGAGCTTACAAGAATGTCATCGACTTGTATCTGCGGGCGGCTACCACTCGAAAACACCTGACGCTGGTAATAGACCCAACGTAGCTGCACAAGAGGCTTGTTTTCACACTCAGGTGGAAGACCAGTCGAGATAGTCTGTGTAGTCGCCGCACCTGACGTATTATTTGGTGCCATGTATTCGACGATGCTTCCGGCACGAACAATGTTCAACCACGGACCAGTAGAGCCAAGTCGATACTGCAAGCGAACACCATACGGTCTGGTGCCAGCGCCTGTTGTCTGACTTGTCCATGCAACATTTACCTGAGCACGGTTCGTCGTGTTCAGCGCGAGGACTGCGCTACCGACGTACGAACAGTTACAGACGAGTGTACCGGTGTTGATGAAGGAAAATCCACTGGCATCACGACCAAAGATTCGAGCACCTCCAGTTGACCCACCAACTGTCCCAGTGTAGGCGCAGTTGAAGTCTCCAGTCGAGATTTGATCCGGTCCCTCGTCAATGTTGGCCACCATGTGAAACACCATGCTGGCAGGATATGTGCCTGCTGCTGAAGTGCTTGGCCACTGCGTTAGGGAGTAATTCCCCAAGTTCAGATCCCAAGGAGTTGGGTTTGATTGTGCTGATAGCTGAGCTGCCGCGCCTACAAGGCAGAGCAAAGCCGCTACCGACCAGATGGTAAATTTCTTCATGGACGTTGCCAATGAAATTGTAACAGAATGTGATTAGCAGAAATGACCGCGCAAAATACGCAAAAACATCCCTGTTTACAGTCAATATTCCGTAATCAGCATACGTACGTATCGCATTGACAACATTGCAACCGCAGACGCCAATCAGGCTAGTCGGTCGGGGTACCGATTTTTTAGGCAGTCGTAGGTATAATCCACGATATCTTTGAGGCAGCCATCGACAAATGGAGACGTCAGCTTGCCGTGCTCTACAATGCCCAGAAATGGCTTCGATCCTCCGATTCCGCAGATCGATACATACGAGGCAAAGGCCGCTTCACGATCAATCTCGGACCATTTCCAATACTGCAGGGCACATGTCTGTGCCAAGGCATAGTCGATGTAGTAGAACGGTGATTCGTAGATATGACGCTGGAACTGCCACTGGCGCCCTTCATCATATGCTGGAATTCCGGCCGTTGTTCTCCACGGCATGTACATGCGTTCCATGTCCTTCCAGGCACCGAGTCGCTCAGCCGCAGTGGCCTCAGGATTAGCGTAGATCCAATGCTGAAAATGGTCCACGGCGCACCCGTATGGTAGGAAGAGGATAGCCCCCTGCAGGTGGTAGAATTTGAACTTTTCGGTTTGATCTCCGAAAAAGAGGTTCATCCACGGCCAGGTAAGAAACTCCATTCCCATTGAGTGAATCTCGCAGGCCTCTGCCGTTGGCCAGAAATACTCAGGAACGATCTGATTTCTGCTCTGGTATGCTTGGAATGCATGACCAGCCTCATGTGTAAGAACTTCAATGTCATGCGTGGTTTTGTTGAAGTTGGCGAAAATGAATGGCAGGCCGTATTGCGGAAAACTTGTACAGTATCCACCGGTCGCTTTGTTGTCGCGGCTCTTCAGGTCCATAAGCTGCGAATCGAGCATTAAGCTGAAGAACTCATGGGTTTCTGGACTGAGCTCAGAATACATTTTGGCCGCGCGCTCTACGATCCAGTCGTGGTCTCCAGAAGCGACAGGATTGCCGTCCAAGAATTGAAGCTTTTCATCAGCAACCGTCAGCTCGTCTAAGCCTAAACGACGCTGCTGTGCTTTTCTTAGCTCCATGGCAAGGGGCACAACAACTTCGCGTACTTGTGCTCGAAACTTCTCGACGTCTGCGGCATTGTAATCAACTCTACCGAATTCTACGTAGCGGAACTCTGTGTACGACGTGTAGCCAAGCGTATGCGCCTTGGTTGTCCGCAGCTTGACGAGTTTGTCGAAGATGCTATCGAGCTCTTCTGCATTGTCAGACAGGAACTGATACATAGCCGTAGTTGCCGAGCGGCGTGTTTCTCTATCGGGATCGATCAGGAGCTTGCCGATCGTGCTGAGGTTATATGTTGTGCCGTCTACGGTGATCTTCGCCGAGGCAGTGAGCTCATTGTATCGGGTGTTGAGTTCTGATTCCTGGATGAGCATATCCTTAATTGACGGCTCAAAGGTTAGCGTTGAATTCTTCAGGCGCAGCAGAAACAGTTCTCCAAACTCCCGGGCAATGTCTGCGGCATATTGTGACCCAAGAATGAGCTTTGCCATGTTGGTATCAAGTTCAGCGATCGACGGCCAGTTTTCATCGAAAAATAACTTCTCAGCCTTTGATTCTTCTGAGGCCACATTCTGTGTGAATTTGACTTCAGCAAGGGATGCCATAGTGCTCGTAGCGATACGCGATTGATTCCATTCGCGAACGGCCTTGATGGCCTGGACTGCATCAGGTGCAGAGGAGAGCTGCGATGAGATGTCCGCATAGGTTGCGCGTAGGGCAGTGATGTCGGGACGGGTGTACGGGAGTTGATCGAAAGTCATTGAGGCCATGTCGCGTGTCCAAAAGAGTTAAGTCTGGAAATGTCGTTCATTTTGTGTCAGGTATCCCCGCGCAGCTTGCGTATACGCTCACGCGCATCTGGGATGAGGATCGACCTAGGATAATATACGAGGAGTGACTCGAGGTACTGCATTGCAGCTTTGATATCCTTCTTGTGCTCACTCACAGTTGCAAGCATCCATAGAGACTGATCGCCATAGATCGACTCTGGTATACGCTGCAGGATTGAGAGCAGGAATGGTTCTGCCTTGAGCGTATCACCAAGCACAATGCATGATCGTGCAGCTAGGTATGCTCCACGATCCTTGAGATCTTTGTCGCGTAACGTTTCAAGTCGAGTGGTAAGAAGCGTCACTGCATCAGCATACTTGCGACGAAGAAAGAACTCTTCTGCACGAACAATCAGAGCAACTGCTGCAGAATCCTCCTGCCGCAATTGGAGTAACAACAGTTTATCGAGTGCATCATTGGCTGCAATAGAACTAGGGTTATTGCTTATGTCTTCATACCGGCTCTGTGCTGCCGAATCGTTGCCTCGCCATAACTCCAAATCGGCTAACCGCAGCCTAGCCACGTCCGTCTTCTCGTTAACTCCATTGCGCGCTTTTAAGACGAGCTCTAGCTGTTCACGAGCTGCTGCATCCTGCCCCTGAACAAGATAGATATCCGCTAGGCGCATCGCCGCATCTGTTATGATTTGAGCCCCTTTCCAAAAACTCGTAAGGCGAAGCAATCTGCGCTGTGCCTCGTCGGTATTCCCTAGAATCTCGTCGAGAATCAAAGCTGAGTAAAACAAAGCATCAGCAGCCAGTGGGTGTTGAGCGAATCGAGATATCACGTCATCATACGCCGCTACTACAGAGCGGGCATCATCCAACGTCATGGACCTTGAGGCGCGAAGCTGCTGTTCAAGCGCGCGCACAGCGCCATATGCGGCCGAGGTCTGTAGACGCTGATCCTTGGTTCGATTCATGACAGACCTGTAGGCGCTGATGGCAACACCATACTGCTCATCGTTGCGTGCACCGTCGGCAAAGGCAAGAAGCTCCGTACCCGGCGTCGGTGATCGTTCGTCAAGAGCCTGCGCGGCTTTCATCGCTTTATCGGCATTCTTTTGCTGGCGATAGAACCAGAGAGATAAGCGAAGTAGGGGGCCTGAGGCTTCTAGCTCCGTGAGCTTGCGATCGAGAAGTTCAGCTGCTCCGTCATTAGCAAGTACTGCACTTAGTCGTTTTACAATGATCGGCACATCTTGCTCATCGGTAAAATCAGCAAGAGACTCATTGATGGCGTTCTCAATCTTTCCTGTTGATACCAGACATGTGATAATCTCGTCTTGGTACGCAGTCAACGATCCATTTTGCCTTCGGGCATCGAGAAACGTTGACAGAGCATCTTGAAACAAGAAAACGCCAAGCTGCGCTCGGCCAAGGGCCACGAGAGTAGTTTCTTCACCACCAGAAATATCACGCGCCTGCTTCCAATACTCGTTACGTTCCGATGGTTTACTCAATTTCGCAGCAAGCGTTCCTGCCAAGATGTAGGCTTGAACACTGCGAGTTCTCTTGGCATGTTTTTCAACGATAGGGTAGAGGCTTGGTAGCTGCTCTAATGCCTGCAGTGTCCGTACAATGCCCTCAAAGTACATTTCGTTGTTTGGAGATGCCGCATACAGCTCTTGGTATAGTCTTGCGGCATTCCGCATATCGCCGGAGCGCTCGTAGGCCTGCGCCATTCTTGCTTGGTCGCGCTCATTTGCTTGCCCCAGTGCAGCAACACATGATGTAACCAGTATGCAGACAACAACGAATTGTTTCATGACCGCCAGTTCTCTGCGAACAGTGCAAGGACGTTGTGCTGAATTGGCTCCGTAGGGATGATCGGCGCACCATCATGATCAATGATCACATCAATCTCGGTGCGAAGCCCAAGTGTATCTGGGATGTATACGCCTGGCTCAACAGAGAACGATGTTCCTGGCAGAATCCTGCGTGTGTCGTGTGTTTCGAAGTCGTCCATGTTCGCACCCGGACCGTGCACCTCTGAACCAATGTTATGACCAGTGCGATGGATGAATGCATTGCCCATACCAGCCTCTGCGATGACGTTACGGCAGGCTCTGTCGATCTCCCAGCCGAACATCGGTGTATTCTTTTCGCAACGCTCCTTGATCAATTCAACTGCCGCATCGCGACCATTACAGATGATCCGAAAGCTTGATTCAACGTCATGTGGAACTGTCTCACCCGTGTATCCCACCCATGTGATGTCTGCGAACACAGCGCCCGGTGAATTGTGCTTACACCATGCGTCGATCAAGACTACGGTGTCGCGTGTAATCGTATCAGTCTGGAGCAGCGTTGGGGCATAGTGAGGGGAGGCCGCATTTGATCCGATTGCAACAATCGGTGCGGAATCTGTAACAAGATTCTTCCGCGCAAACTCATGCAGGATGAACTGCTGTACTGCATACTCGGTAACGCTCCCTTGATCCTGCAGACACTCAACAATAAAGCCGAAAGCATCCATCACGGTGTCTTTGAGATGTCCGGCTGTAACGATTGCACCTGCAATCTGTTCCCTGGAAAGTACTGATGTAAACGACTGTAGCATATCTGCTGAAGAGACAATCGTTTTACCAAGCGACCTCATGCGTTCAACAATGCCGGCGTCTACCTTGCTCACAACCGGAATCTCGCCCATGGGGCTGTATTCCATTGCAATGGTGGTAAGCCCTTTGGTAGCCTGCGCGAGAGCATCAGACCATGACTGTCTGGTATCATAGAGTATTGCATCGATTTCTATATGACGCAATGGGTCTTGCTCCATGCGATGTACTATCTTGACCGGACGTCCCTGCGCTGGAATGATCACAGCCCACCTTCGTGTACAGTGCGCATCTGGCGGAATCTCGAGCATATGCCATGCTAGATCGTTGCTGCAGCGCATGTCGTACATCATCCACGCATCAATACCGTGCTCTTTGAGCGTTTCCTGATAATCTGCGGTTGGGAATCTCATTTCTGCTCCGACAGGGAAAGTGTGAGATGGGCAAGCAGACGATGCACGGCGATTGTTGGTGGAAGTTCGCCTGATATCGACTGTTCACGCATCGTGGAGAGCAGCGTCGTTGTAGCTGCTTGAGACATCATAACATCCATGAGCTCCTGATGCAAAGCTTTGTCAAACCACTGCTTGCGCTGTTCAGCGCGTACTCCCGCCCGCGCATTACTGCGGCGGTCGTGGAAGAACTCATCGACGACTCTACTGCATTCCTCCATGCCATCTCCGGCAATTACGCTAACAGGGAGGATTGGAACAGTCCATTCTTCGGCAGAGGGAATCATGAACTGCATTGCGCTGCGTAGAATCGATACAGCACGATTTGTTGCAGTTTGGTCAAGATCCGATTTGGTAACGAGTATCGCATGTGCCATTTCCATGATGCCACGCTTAATGCCCTGTACTTCGTCTCCAGCAGTGGGCAGCGCCAAGAGCATAAACATGTCTACCATAGAGCCAACTTCAATCTCGCTCTGTCCAACGCCAACAGTTTCGATAAGAACTGTGTCGTATCCCGCCTCCTCACACATCAGGATCGCATCTCGCGTCGTGGGCGTAACCCCACCTAAGCATGCGCGCGATGGAGATGGTCGAACGAATGCACGATCATCAAGTGAGAGCTGCGGCATACGCACTTTATCACCCAGAATGCTCCCGCCTGTGCGCGTGCTGGATGGATCGACTGCTAGCACCGCAACACGGCGCCCCTTCGTGACAAGAACCTGCCCGAACACTTCGAGGAATGAACTCTTACCAACACCTGGCGGACCTGTTATTCCGATTCTCCATGTGGCGTCATGGGGCTTGCACTGCGCCAGTAGCTCATAAGCCAAATTGCGATCTTGCTCACGAGTGCTCTCGAGGACCGATAAACACTTCGATAACGCACGCCTCGATCCCGAGCGCACATCGTCAAGTAATTGTTTACCTGTATTCATCGTTCATTACTCGCTGTTCGCTACTCGCTACTCGCTACTCGCTGTTCGCTACTCAACCGTTACACTCTTTGCCAGATTCCTCGGCATGTCAACATTACATCCACGTTCTACGGCTATATAGTACGCCAGCAGTTGTAGCGGGATTGATGCCAGTATTGGCGTGAGCATCGGAATTGTCTTTGGAATGCGGATAACGTGATTTGCCACACGGTCTGCGTGTTCATCATCATCGTCTGCGATAACAATAACGCGTCCGTTACGAGCACGCACTTCTTCAATGTTCGAGATCACTTTTTCGTAGATCTCGTCCTTCGGCGCAATGAACACCACCGGCATGTTTTCGTCGATAAGAGCAATTGGACCATGCTTCATCTCCGCTGCAGGATAGCCTTCTGCGTGGATGTACGAGATCTCCTTGAGCTTGAGCGCTCCCTCGAGGGCAGCAGGAAAGTTATAGCCGCGTCCGAGGTAGAGGAAATTGCTCACCTGAGCATACTCGTGAGCGATTGCCTTGATCGGTTCAGCATTATCAAGAATTCGTGTGATCTGTTCCGGGATCTGTTCCAGCGCGTCGGCAAGTTCTTTGCCCTGCTGAGCAGAAACAGCTTTCATGCGTCCAAGGAACAATGCAAACTGCGTCAAAACGCAGAGCTGTGATGTAAATGCCTTCGTTGAGGCAACACCAATCTCTGGGCCAGCATGCAGATACACACCGGCATCGGTCTCGCGCGCGATTGTACTGCCAACCACATTGACCATTCCAATGACCGTAGCGCCTTTCAGCTTGGCTTCGCGTATAGCCGCCAGCGTATCTGCTGTTTCTCCACTCTGCGAGATGGCAATAACGACATCGTCGTGGTGTATGATCGGGTTGCGGTACCGGAACTCACTCGCGTATTCAACCTCGACGGGAATGCGCGCGAGCTGCTCAATAAGGTACTCACCAACCAATCCAGCATGCCAGGATGTACCGCACGCCGTGATAATGATACGCTTTGCCTGACGCAGCTTATCTGTAACGCTGGCAAGTCCGCCAAGTCTTACAGAACCTTCCTCAACGTTGAGGCGCCCGCGAAATCCATCGCGAAACGTGATTGGCTGCTCGTAGATTTCCTTGAGCATGAAGTGGTCAAAACCACCTCGCTCAATCTGCTCGAGCTCGAAGGCAATTTCCTCAACAACACTGCGGGTATCAACGTTTTCAATGGTCTTGGTTGAAAAGCCATCACGCTTTAGGATGGCCATTTCGTTCTCCTGTAGGTACACCACCTGACGCGTGTGAGCGATCACCGCTGAGGCGTCTGATGCAACTAGATACTCGCCATCACCTATGCCAAGGATTAGGGGGCTTCCACGGCGCGCAGCTATGATCATGTCCGGCTCGTGTATGCTAAGCACAACGATACCAAACGTTCCTTCCACCTCTGCTAGTGCTGTGCGAACGGCACCTTCGAGGTCGCCAAGGGTCTTATACAGCATACCGATGAAGACAGCTAGTACTTCGGAATCCGTATCAGACCTAAACGTGTAGCCGGCACTCTCAAGCTTCTTTTTGATCGTAAGGTAGTTCTCGATGATGCCGTTGTGCACCAGAGCAATGCTACCATCCTGATCGGTGTGGGGGTGGGCATTGGCATCGTTGGGTACACCATGTGTGGCCCATCGGGTATGGCCCACGCCAACCGTACCATTAATCGACGAGATGTCTACTATGCCTTCGAGATCCTTTACCCGGCCGGCACGCTTTTCAATCCGCAATCCGTCGGACGAAAGAACGCACACGCCTGCCGAGTCGTATCCGCGATATTCAAGACGCTTAAGGCCGCTTACAATAAGGGGCGCAGCTGTTTGGGTTCCGATATAACCAACGATTCCACACATAGGCAGCAAAAATACACAGTCACACTACCGATACAGCGGTGTTGACTGTTTTGGGATGATGAAATCTTTGAGTTGTTGGGCACTGGCGCCAAAACGCAGAAAGAACCCTCGGTTAAATCCGGTAGGAATCCAATTTAGCGAGAGATACCAGCAATGAATTTGCTTCTGAATGTCAATGATTGGATTGATCATTTCCCGTCCAAGCGCATCATAACTTCCAGTAATGCTCATGCGCATTGTTGGTGTGATGGATACCGAGCCCCGAAAACTCACGTACAATGACTGCACAATCTGGTCTGGATCCGGATTCTGCAGACTATACAACACCTGCGTTGACAAGTCCCACGGCATATCGAAATCACTCCAACCAGGGGAGTTATCGCCAAAAATGTCATGCCGGCGGCCGATAGCGTTTATGCGCTGATCAAAGCGTTCTTCAAGCTCTTGCAGCGAGCTGCGTGCCGTATCAGCGTTTTGCTGCACTGTAGATGAACTCTGCCCGCCCGAAAATCGCGTTCCAAACTGCACGTTCAGACTGGTAAGACGTGCTAGGCCCTTACCTGCAGCCACCATGCTTTGATTAATCGTGCGCCACGATGATCTTCCAGTAGCCGGGTCCGGTGCACGAACTTGATCGTACGTGGAAAGAACGCCATTGAGGTTAAAATCAAACTGATCTAAGGCGGGCGTACGAAGGTTAAACGTTATCGGACTCAACTGCAATGAATCTGCTGCCAGATTATATGAAGTGGAGGCGTTAAGTGTAAACAAATCAATGGCCTTATCAACAGTATCGCCTTGATTGACTTTGATTGCAACCCGGTTTAGAAACGAGCCCGTAATCAGGGCCTGTGTGCGTTGTGAGGCAAGTTGTCCGCTCGGACCGAAGCGCCCGTACTGTATGGTTTGTCCTGTTACAGGGCTAACATATCTCCCAAAAAAACCTAGCATTGGATCTGATTGATCAGGAACGTACTGAAGACCGATCGATGGCTGCAGAGTATGGCGGATTGCCTTCCAGCCAAAGATATCGGGCTTTGCCATGCCGTACAGAAACGTGCTAGCCGAAACTCCGACTCCGTAGGTGTATTCGCGAAAAAAGCCTGTTTCTCGCGTAACATTCAATGTGGAATCGACCACGTTCACAGACTGCGTATACCGGTGGAAATACCAGTTTTCGGAGAACGTAATCGAAGGGGAGATCTGCACATTTCCGAGTCGGGGAGTAACCGTAATAGATGGACGATGTTCGATGATCGATGACTCAGTTATCCTATATGCACCCGTATCTGCTGATCGAAACGTCGAATGGTTGTAGCGTCCGGTGGCTCGGTATGAAAACTGGATGTCACTGATCCAGGAACTGGGCGATGCAAGCCCCTTGAAGGGCTGAAGCTGCGGCACCCCGAAACTGATCGAAGGATTTTGTGAGACAGAACCTGTAAGCATGTTTTGGTCACGCGTATACCCAGTGTTCAGCGTCATACCGTTGTAGAACGTGCGCTGATACGAGACGTTACTCCGAGCATTTTGACGCAGCCGGTCCAAGGGATTGAACGAGGTATTCTGAAAGAGATTCTGTGTTGTAAAGAGCACATCGGCAATGATGGACTCGCCCGGACGGAGCTGCTGTGAGTGCGCCGCTTGAACGCCAATGTTCATGGCAAATGGATCGAGCACATTGAAGCGGGTATAGCCAAAACGAAGTTCGGCATTACCCCGAAGGTTGCTGCCAACCACGTACTGACCCCGACCATAGAGTGTAAATCCTCCTTTGGACGTGATATCGGTAGTGATCTCTGCATCCATGTAATCACTGATGGCGAAGTAATATCCCAGGTTTTGCAGAGCTACGCCACGGTCGCTTGTAACAAGGGGCGAGGGCATGATAAGTCCTGACCTGCGTCCGCGCTCGAGCGAGAAGAACACCCCGAATGGAAGCGCAAACACCGGCACATCATCGACGTACCACAGAAGGGGGTCAAGAAAGATTTTATCGTCTGTAACAACCTTCATTTTGGGCGACGTGAAGTAGAAATGAGGGTGTGGAGCATCACACGTTGTAAAACACCCGTTTTCGATGAAGGCTGTTGTTTCGTCGATCCTCTTGATAGCCGAACCATAGTAATAGCCGCCTTCGACCGATGTCTCGCCAAATTCCACCCGCCCCTTACCAGAGGTAAAGTTGTACTCCATGGACTTTCCGGCATACTCCTCGCCATTGTCCCGCAGAATGGGAAAGCCTACAATGCGTCCGCTGGCATCCTGCATGCCACCGGCCTTCATTGTGCTGTTATCGAAACTGATGATGATCTCTTCAGCTGTGATCTGCTGGGTTTTGAAGGATACGGTGGAGCTTCCTCGTAGACGCAGTGTTTTTTGGGTTGGACGAAAATGCGCTGTGTCTTTTGCAGTAAATGTTACAACCGTATCTACTGACCCGGATTCTGACCTGTCCGCGAGCTGTACCGAATCTGGGCTAGAAGCATGCATTACTTGCACGGATGCACAAGCAACCGCACAGAACAAGGCAATTCTGCGCCACAGATCTATCGTGCTTACCGGAGTGATATTCTCTTGTACGATCGTGGTACGCTAAGTTTTGATTCGGAGATGCGGGACGCATCTGCCGTAACTGATTCGTATGCCAGGTCAATCTCGTGCTCACCATCGCGAACGCGGATCTTAATTCTGTGCGGCACGGAGCCCACATCACCCTGAATTTGTTTGACGTCTCCATACTGCACGTTCAGCACGGTTGAGCCATCTATATTCTTGCGCTGATACTGCTTGATTACTCTCTGCACACTATCGATAAGTGCAAACTCTATAGACGTGGAATCTTTTCGTAAGAACAGTGCTGAACCATCGTTTCGAGGCTCCGCTACCGTGTAGTGCGCAGGTAGCCCTGGAGGTAAACATTTGACGATTGCAAGTATATCGTTGAGACCAAGGGGTATCGGCAGAAGGTCATTGACTTTCGACGATCGAGGATCGCCATCTACCGCATTTTGCTGTAGATAGTTCACCACCAGGAATGAATCTGGCTGGGCATAGACTCGAGCTACAACAATTCCGAAGGGGCCCAGTGCAGTCATGAGTACGGTATCTCCTCGCACTGCTGCTGTAAACGATGCTCCCTGTTCGAATCCTGTTGAAGGCGTTGAGACGGTCATCGTTCCTTCAATATAGATGTTGGACGGACGTGCAACGGGCCAAGCAGACTCGCTGTAGCCGCCTGTCCAATTGACAATCCCTCCGGCTGCTGCACTACGCACAGGCTGGTGACAGACCATGCTAAACACAGCTAGAGCCATCAAAATCATTGTATGTTGCATCTTCATCTTCTGCAAATATCCAACATCAGGAGCGTAGAAACGTCTGTAAGGAACCCTTATGAGGTGTTATTTGTTACCTCTGTCTGCACTAACAACGGCTAACACACCATGATCTTCGTAACGCGAAAGACTCACTTCTCAGCTGCTCACAGGCTGTTTAACCCAACATTTTCAGACGAACGCAACGAAGCGGTATTTGACAAATGCAACAATTTCTGGGGTCACGGCCACAACTACGTGGTAGAGGTTACTGTTAAGGGGCTCCCAGATCCGGAATCCGGGTACGTGATCGATCTCAAAAAACTCAAGGCACTTCTCGAAGAAGTGATCATCGACAAGGTGGATCATAAGCACCTCAACTTTGATGTCGATTTTCTGCAGGGCATTATTCCAACGGTGGAAAATTTGTGTGTGGCCTTCTGGCAGCAGCTCGAACACAGGCTTCCAAGTGGGGAGCTGCATTGCATTCGCGTGTATGAGTCTGAACAAAACAGCGCAGAGTATTTCGGTGCACCAGTGAGCGTTCCGCGCTATCCGGCTACTCAAGCATACAACATGCAGGAGGCTGTATGAACTCCGAACGCGCGCGTCTTCACACCCTTGTAGACCTTGACGATGCCGAACTAGAGCGTCAGCTGTTGAAAGCTGGCAACCTCTACCCAACAACAAGCAATACTGGCAGCCAGCTCTTTGACGCGAACGGGAACATGCCGCTCACAGAAGAAGAACGTGAGCAGATGATCGTTGCAGTAGAGCAGAAGTTCTCTGAAATCTTTGATGTATTGCGAATCGACAGGAACGACCCAAATAGCACCGACACTCCGTTCCGACTGGCACGGATGTGGATCAACGAGCTGTTTGCTGGAAGGTACTCGGCGGCTCCAAAAATCACGGTGTTTCCAAATAGACGCCAGGTGGAAGAGCTTGTAATCTCGAAGGGCATCAAGGTTATGAGCGTCTGCTCACACCATTGGCAGCCAATAACGGGTACCTGTGCGATCGGATACATCCCGCGAGAAAAAGTGATAGGCCTTTCAAAGTTCACACGAATCGTTGAATGGTTCTCCCGCAGGGGTCAGATCCAGGAAGAGCTTGGCGAGCAAATCGCAGACTTTCTAGTGGATATTCTAGACCCCATTGCCGTTGGTGTAGTTATTGACTCAAAGCACTACTGCATGATAGCCCGCGGAGTAGAAGCGCATGATTCTAGTTCGATGGTCACATCCGTGATGCGTGGTGAGTTGGCAACCAACCCCGCACTACGCGCAGAGTTTCTGCAACTCATCACTGAGCAGTAGGTTTGCCAGCGTTATGACGCTGGATTACGAAGAACGCTGTTGGAATGCTGCATCCACACCCGTCGGTGTGGACGAGGCGGGCCGTGGAGCATTGGCGGGACCCGTCGTTGCTGCTGCTGTTGTCCTTGATCGTTCGTCAATTCCGTCGGGAGTCAATGATTCCAAGCAGCTCTCACCGCGAAAGCGCATTCAGCTACGGGACGAGATAACCGCATCTGCAGTGGCGTGGTCTGTGGGCATCGTTGATGCTGCAACGATAGACCAGATCAACATTCTCCAGGCGACGTTTATGGCAATGCATGTAGCCATTGATCGGTGTGTTCAACACCTCGATGCAGAGACCTGTAAGCCCCATCTCCTGATCGACGGGAACAGGTTTACACAGCATAAGCTTCCCTACACGACAGTCGTTCACGGAGATGCCATTTCGCCAAGCATCGCGGCAGCATCAATTCTAGCAAAGACAACTCGTGATTTGCTCATGATCAATGAGCTTCACAAGATGTATCCTCAGTACGGCTTTGATGTGCATAAAGGGTACGGAACGGCTATCCATCGAAATGCAATAATCACGTTCGGCAAATGCCCTGAGCACCGCATAAGCTTTCTAAAGAACATAGTTGGGAAGGGGGCCACTGATGCTCTCAACTCCTGACCTCGCTGTCGTAGTGCTTGCCTTTGCTGCTATGTACCTAACTGCCAGAAGAGGCAAAGCGTCAGACGCACAAGGATTTATCATAGCCGGCAGAACACTTACGATTCCGTTCTTCGTGGCATCGCTAGTGGCAACGTGGTACGGGGCTATCCTTGGCTCCGGCGAGTTCATACTTAGATATGGTCTTGTCTTTATTCTCTGCTTTGGCCTGCCGTACTACGTGGTTGCGTTACTCTATGCAGGGTTTCTTTCGAGGCGTATCCACCAATCAGAGGCTGTCTCGATACCCGATCAGTTCGGACGAGTATATGGCCCTCGCGGACGAACAATTGCGGCCATGGTATTGCTTGTGATCACAACGCCAGCCAGTTATCAGCTGATGATGGGAATCGTTCTGGCCTATAGTTTGCAAATTCCATTACTGGCGGGCATTGCAGCTGGCACGGTTGTTTCGATCGCATTTGTTGCAGGGGGCGGACTTCGCAGTGACATCTATGCAAACACCGTCCAGTTCGTATTGATGTATGCAGGCATGACTGCTCTCGTGTTCTTTGCAGTGCGTGCGTTTGGTAGTCCGAGCGAAATGTGGAATGCTCTACCAGAGTCAGCCACAACGTTGCCTGGTACGATAGGGTGGACAGGGGTTGCCGGCTGGTTCCTCATCGCACTTCAGACGTTCATCGATCCAAACTTTTATGTGCGAACCGTTGCTGCTGCAAGCGAGCATGTTGCCCGACGCGGTCTGGCTATCAGTGTTGCGTGCTGGATGCTCTTCGATGCGCTGCAGCTGCTTGCTGGTTTATACGTAGCAGCATATGCGCCGGCAACAGATCCAACAATATCATACCTCTCGTTTGGTGCCCAGGTGTTGCCACCAGTTGCACATGGTCTCTTTGTTGCATCACTTCTTGCCGTTGTTGTGTCGGCTGTCGATGGCTATGCATTATCGAGTGCAACCATGCTGGCACATGATATTGGACACTCCATCGGTCGGAGTTACAGCCCACTGCTGCGCTATCGCATAGCGCTTGTTCTTGTGGCATCAGTTGGAATCACGGTTGCATATCTGGTTCCAAGCATCATCGACATCATCTTCTATGGCGGTTCCATCGCTGTCTCGGCCGTTCTACTGCCCTTGATCATGTCATTTACCAAACTTGCGCCACGGCTGCGTTCCACAATTGTGCTGCAGCTAACGTTACCAGCGTTCGCGGCTATTATTTCGCGCATCAGCAGCAGTGGAGAGCCGATATTTGTAGGCCTTTTTACATCTGCCGCACTAACAAGTCTTGCAATCCTCTTTACTCCTCATGCAAAAGCCGCTCGGAACACTATACACGGCCTCTAATGCCATATCTGCTGTGCGCGGCCTGATGACCGTGCCCGTGGTAGCATATCTCTACACGGATCACTATGTGGTAGCGTTCTGGCTATGCATCCTGGCAGCCTGGACCGACTGGCTCGATGGATACCTTGCGCGGCGCACCAAGACGGTAAGTGAATGGGGAATGATCATCGATCCACTTGCGGACAAGATTCTCGTAGGTGCTATCGTTGTTTTGCTCCTTGTAAAGGGGCGCCTTCCATTATGGTATGTCTCGGCAATTGTTGCTCGCGATCTGATCATCCTCGCAGGAGCACAGTGGCTTCAGCGCAAGAACAGTATGGTATTGCCATCACTTATGCCTGGCAAACTTGCTGTAACAGCTATCGCACTAACTGGTGCATTATCAATGATCGCTTCACCCTCGTCGGCAGTCGTAAAAGTGCCGCTGTACCTGTCGTGTGGACTGATGGCTCTATCTTTGTGGGTATACGGAAAGAGATTACATGGGATTCTTCGATAAAATCAAGCAAAGAATTACGGGCGTTGCTGAGTCACTGTCGTTTGATCGACTCAAAGAGGGATTGGCAAAAACACGCGATTCATTCGTTGGGAAGCTGCGCACGCTGCTTTCTGGACGGACTATTGACGACGCACTTTTAAGCGACATCGAAGAGATACTCATCACGTCTGACGTTGGTGTTACGACAAGTGAAAAGATCATCGCCCGACTAAAGGAGCGCGTAAAACGGGACAATATCTCAGACTCCGAGCAGATAATTGACGTGCTCAAGGAAGAGATTGCAGACCTCATCGCTACTTCGCCATCTGCGGTGAATGATCGGACATTTTCCATTGACGAATCTCATAAGCCCCATGTGATCATGCTCATCGGCGTTAACGGCGTGGGTAAAACAACAACGATCGGCAAGCTAGCGCATAACTACAAGAGGGCAGGGAAGTCTGTGCTGATCGGTGCGGCGGACACCTTCCGTGCAGCTGCAAATGAACAACTGGAAGTATGGGCTCAACGCGCTGGTGTTGATATCGTTCAACAGCAGCATGGTGCCGATCCTGCTGCCGTTGCTTTCGATACCTTGCAGGCAGCCAAGGCGCGTGGAACCGATGTTGTGATTATTGACACTGCTGGACGTCTGCATAACAAACAGGGGCTGATGCAGGAGCTTGAGAAAATCTCTCGTGTCATGAAGAAGATCCACGAGTCGGCCCCGCACGATGTCTTCCTCGCACTTGATGCCACTACCGGACAGAACGCACTTCAACAAGCCCGAGAGTTCACCAAAGTTGCACCGCTCACTGGCATCATTCTCACGAAACTTGACGGAACGGCTAAGGGTGGTGCTGTACTTGCAATTGCAGATGCTATGAACATTCCTGTGCGCTACATTGGCGTTGGTGAAAAGATCGATGACCTTCAGGTGTTTGATACAGAGACCTTTGTTGAAGCGCTTTTTGAAGAAAAGACTGACGCGCACGCATGACAGCCGATGCTCCCCGTAGGAGACTGCACAGACCTGTGCGGACAACATTTCTCGTTGTTGGCATAACTGCGGCGTTGTTCCTTCTTTATGAAATTGTCACCTTCGTTCAGGAAGCACGGGTTGTTGTGAACATAGGAACAGATTCAACAGATGTTCCACAGCAGCGAATTGTAAATAAAGAATCGTTTTCGCCCCCTACAGATGGCATTGTGGGCATAGACCAGGCAGCGATGCTGCTCCGCGTTATTGAGTCGGTAGATACACTCGCAGCCTCTGTTTCCGAGGGAGCACGCACCACGCAGATCGTACAATTGCTCAATGAGTATACAGTCTCCCTGGCAGAGTACAGATGGATTCGTTCTACTGTTTCTCGTGAGATAATGCAGCGAACCCCACGCTCGGGAGCCAAGCGGAGTTCACTGGGTAGATATGAGTCTCTTCTGCTTCCGGAGTTTACGCGGCACCGCAAGTTCTTCGTGGACAGCCTAGATAGGCAGCTGCTGTGACTGGCGCGGCTCGCACACTGTTAAGACTCCTGTATTCGATATTTGCCGGGATCTTCCTGTGGTTTGTATGGCTACAATTCAATGATGTGGACGCATTCCTCTGGCTAACAGGATACGGAGTTGCTGTGCTGCTGTGTCTAGCAATCGCCTTTAACGTCTGTTCTTCCCATCTCTACAGCATAGCATTATGCTACTGTGCCGCCCTCGTGTTGTGGATAGTGACACTTGTGCCCGACCTGCAGGGATTATGGTGGGAAGGAGAGGTTGAGAGAGAGGTTGGCGGACTTACCATTGTTCTGCTCACACAAATCATAGCGCTTCCGCAATACAGGAAAATGTCACGTTTGTAGTGGTTAGCGACACGTAGAAGTGAGACACACTCCCTACGATGTCATGAAACTCTACATTCTCCTCTTTATAGCCTCTTGGGGCGCAGCACTTGGACAGATACCGGCTCTTGTCACGCTGCCGCTTGCTATCGAATCTCCAGACCTGCGTGATGGAGAACATCAGGTAACTGCACGATGGTACAATGATGCCGTAAGCGGAACTCTCTACGGCACAGAACGCACAACCATTACGATTCTGAATGGGCGCAGCAGTATTACACTAGGCAGCTCAAGCCCCTTACCAGTAGATCTTCTGCAGAGCGGCTATGCTTGGATTAGCGTTCAGTTCGACGGCGCAGCTGAGCCAACGCTTCGTTATCAGGTCTTGCCAACGGCACTGGCTCAAACCGCAGCCTTTGCCCTTGTTGCTGCATCGCTTGATCCAAGGGCTACTGGTCTTGTGAGTTCTATTAATGAAACGGCCGGTGCTCTCGAGCTAGCAGGGGGCGACGGGATCACAATTACTCACAGCGGACAACGCTTCATTGTTTCACGCGCATCTACTCTGGAGCAGGGTAGGATATCTGGGAACGGAAAAGCGTGGCAGTTCACTGTCAGTGTGCAAGACACATCTCTCCTCGGTAGCGAACTCGTCTGCAGAGTTGAGAGCCAAAGCGGGCTTGTACTCGCCACAAGCTTCTATGATCCTCAATCCAAAGTACACGTGATCACCACGTCAGCAATCCTTCAACCAGACGAAACGCTGCGATGGCACATAGGCTGTCGTTAATCATTACTCACCATCTAGGAACATTACTTATGCTCACCATCAACAGAGGACCCCTTCTGATGATCCTGCTCTTTGCTGCAGCAATTATGGCGCATGCGCAGAGTATTACTACAGGTTCGTTAAAGCTGCGAAACGCGCAGCCAGAGACGGTAACAATTACCGTTCCATCTGCAAGTGTAACAGGATACAGTATTGTGTTGCCAGCCACGATTGGTGAGGCAGGACAGTCACTAACAATCCAGAGTGCTACCGGAACAACAGCAAATCTCGGCTGGACGAAGAACGAGTTCTGGGGACTTTCCGGTAGCCCGATCACTGCTGGGGGCACGGCCGCAAACCAGCAGTATCTAGGCACCAGTAACGCACAGGATCTTGTGCTTGCAGCCTATGCCACTGAAGGCATTCGTGTTATCGGAGCCGCTGGCCCTACGCAGGGCTTTGTCGGAATTGGAACTTCCACTCCGCGCACAGGCGTCGAGATTGCCCGTACCGTCCTTCTATCCAATGCTGGCTCTGCCAGTGAGCTGCGCTTTGCAGAGCCATCGGCTGGTGGCACTAACTACACAGCATTTAAAGCAGCTACGCAAGCGGCAGATATCACATATACGCTTCCGGATGCTCCTCCATCTGCAGACGGGATGGTACTGCATTCAACTTCTGCTGGAGTGCTTACATGGCAGTCCAACATGTCGAACATCCCACGAGGCTTGTTTACCCCAACAGCTGGTCAGTACGTCCACATAATACCGGCTGGATTTGATATCAAGCCTACGATGATCCCGATCGTTACTATGATGAACCCTGCGGGCACAACGATCAGCGCCTCTGTTACCGCTATAGACGCTGCATCTGACACCTTTACGGTCGAGACATCTGTGCCGCTGGGTACTGCCGACCGCATCGCGTGGATCCTGTTGAACCAGATGTAACAAGCAAAGCAGGCATGCGTACCTCATTGATGATACAGGCTGTAATGATCGCTGTGGCAGAATTGTGGCTACTCCGTGCGGCTCATGCACAATCGTTATCGGCGACAACACTCCTGAACAGTAGTAATGCCACATTGTCAATCGTCAATGCATCGACCTACGGCATGCCGATCCGCCTATCCACGGGCCCCCTTGGACAGATCAAAGCAATGGAGATCGATTCACAAGGGGGGACGTGGGTTCGGGGTCCACTAAGCATCGGCGCAGACGTTGGCGCATTAGCAAGCGAACGATTGAGAATTGGTTCGGTGGTGCCAAATGGTGGCACGGGGATCGTCGTTTCAATGGCGGGTACACAGCAGAGCACAGCAATGAGTATCCGAGACATTGGTCAAAACGGTAGTGAACATGCCGGGATCGCACTATCGAGTCAGAACAATGGCACAGGTACTGGCATCCGTATCGGTGGAGCAAACACCACAGGCAGACCTACGTTACAAACAGCAATTGATATCACGGGCGGTCTAGGCATACGGTACAACGCCCTTAACGCCGGAACCGCAACAGCAATCGAAATAGGCGGAACAACCCCACCGCGACGCGGCATCGACATCTCAGTGTCCGGAACCGACCACGTAGGTGTGATATCCCGAGCAAACTCTAACGGAACAGGCGTCCTTGGAATATCACAATCATCTACTGCAGATGCACCAACCCAACGACTTCGCACTGGGGTGATGGGGTATGCAGCAAGCAACTCGGCTTCAGGAACTGACACGCTCATTGGAGCTCACGGGCTTTCCGTACGCGCAGGAAATGGTGGTTCACAGACTGTTACGATCGGAATTCACGGCCGTGCGATAGGCCGCAGTACACAACATTCAGGGACGACGATTGGTGTGATGGCAGATGCATCAACCTCGGCATCTGGAACCTATGCCTCTATGGCAGGGTGCTTTTTAGGCGACTCCAATTCATTTGCATTGGTTGCACTGGGAGGAGATGTGATCCTCGGCGGCAGACGCGAAACATTGCCAGAGCTAATCAGTTCTTCAGCGATTGCCCAGCATTCAACCCAGACAACCGTCTATATGCATGATGCAACAGTGTCTGGAACACTGCGTTTGCGCCAACATTGCGTGCCCCTTTCAGACGTGCAGGTATTGCCTGTACAAAATGGACTTGTCCTAACACTGACGGCAACTGGTGTTCAGCGCGTGGCCGTTACGGCCAATAAGAATCAGATCGGCGGTCTCGACAACAATGCAGAAGATGGGTCCATCATCTACCTCCTGCCAATGGATGGTCCGCTTGTGTTACTGCACAACGAACCCACAGTGCTGGCCGAGCAGCGCTTCCTATTGCCGAATCAGCAGCAATACACACTCGAGCCAGATATGGTACACACGCTGTGGTATGATGCACCTTACCAGCGATGGAGGATTCAACGATGAATCTCGATTATCGACACCTGTATACACTTCTTGTCATTGTCTACGTTTGCGCTCCAGCCTCTGCTAGGCAGTATTGCCAGTCATTCGGTGTGCTCGATGTTGATGGATGCAACAGCAGGCTCATTCTTGATCGATCGTTACCGACAGACCTTCATCGGGGCAGAATGATTGCGCTTCATTGCGCACAATCGTTGATGGCAGAAGACGATTCGCTCACCGGTACAGTAACGTTATGTACAATCGATACGGTGATACACAACAGCATCTTTCTGCAAGAAGACGTAACAGCCATTGCTACGTCAGCAAACAGGATACAGCTCATCATTCCACTAACTGATGAGGTGATTTCAACGGCTGACACGCTTGCATGCATCCCGTGGAATGGTAGTTACGGTGGGGTCATTTTTATGTATGGTTCGCATATCGACCTACGCAATGTCATCGTTGACGCTTCGGCAAGCGGCTTTCGGGGCGGACAGCAAACATTTTCCTACGTCGCGCAAATCGACACCACTCGTGAACTGATACAACGAACGACGGGAGAATGCTATCTGGGGAGAACGAAGATGCATGCAGGACAGTTCGGAAACCTGCACAACGGTGGCGGATCAGGCGCATCTGCACGCGTATTCGGGGGAAGCGGTGGAAACACATCCTCAGCATTCGAACCCGTCACACCTGGAACCAGTCCTGGTATATCCTGGAACCGCCCGCTGCTCGTCTTTGGGTCAGGGGGCGGTGCAGGACACCACAATGACCTTAGCCACGCAGCTGGTGGGCGAGGAGGTGGATTGATTGTGATCATCGCTGACTCAGTATCTACTTCTGCTCAAACGATCCTCGATGTATCTGGCGAACATGGACAACCCGCTATTGCCGATGGGGCCGGTGGCGGAGGAGCAGGGGGCACGATAGCATATGCCGCTGGAGGAGGCCTTGGTAAGGCCGCCCTCCGCTGCTTGGGGGGCAATGGCGGCGAAGTCCATTGCTCAACAATAACTGCCGGACCAGGAGGTGGGGGAGCAGGTGGAACTGTGTATGCAGCGGGCGCACCACCCGGCATTCTACTTGTGATGCTTCACGGAGGTTTGTCTGGTCGAGTTCATTGTGCTGATTCATCTTCCAAAACAAACGGCGCAGGCAATGGGCAAGACGGGTTGTATGGTCGTGTTGCGTCACTAGTTACGATTGCCACGCAGAGAACAACACCGCCTGTTCATATGCGCGCAATCGACACCATTGTTGATTACGGAAGTACAACACTGATTGAGCTTTCAGGTGAGGGTGTCGTTACTTGGGACAATCCTGCACTCGTCACTCGGTCTTCAGACCTAAGGCTCGTTGAGACACCTGCAATAACACTGCCGGTCTGGTTTGCCGTAACGGTGATCACAGCAAATGGTTGTGTTGTGAGAGATAGCATTCGAATTCGACCAAAGCTGGATGCTGTTAGTATGAACATCGAGGCAGACTACATACGCGCCGTTCCCGGTGATACGATTGACATGTTTCTTCGTATGACGCTCTCTAGCCCCCTTCAACGAACGGTGCAGGGTATTGTCTCAATCTCAACCAATGCTGCTGTTGCACATGCCCTTGAAAGCGCTACAGCACACGACGGCCGTGCAACACTCCACGTACCGTTTACCGTCAATTCTGGGGCAACAACAACCTTCCGGCGCCAGCAACTCGCAATCACGCTTGGGGATTCGCTTACAAGTCAGATTTCGATCGATAGTGTTGCGATAAGCGGACCGGCCTTACCGGTTCGCCGCAGACATGGCAGAATAACGCTTGATAGCATCTGTATTGCCGGTGGACGTCCAAGGTTGTTTGATCCCAATGCACCAACGTTACAGATTGTTGGCAGACGAATCGTTACACTAGCTGATGAAGTAACGATGTATGACGTGCTCGGCAGATCTATCAATGGACTTGTCTCACGAGATGCCCACTCGATTGTGACAATCATCCCTGAGGACATCCACGGGCTTGTCTTGATTAGCATTGCTGCACACGGTAGGGTGTGGTCGCGCTCAATCCGGATTGACTGATTACCGCGTTGTATTCATGAGCAGCAGGGCCTGATATCCCGACTGCATCCAGCGTTCTGCCTGAGCATCTGAGATCATACCGGGCCCGATCGATACGTTGCCGAGAATCACGTCTATATCACCATCACCATCAACGTCTGCGGCATCAGAGACAAGCCAGCGTCCTTCCAATGCACCCTTTACGTCCCACACGCCTTGCTGATATGACTTCGAATTGGCCACGTAGCGCACCAGATCAGTAGGCATTCCTGTCAGACGGGGGAAGTAACTAAAGGACAATTGATCGACCTGTCCATTCAAGTCAAAATCCCGTACATGAACACCGTATGCACCATCAAACCTATCGAACGAAATCTGCGCATAGGTAAGGGGCTTGCTGCGTTTATAGATATACACTCCATGATACGGTTTAAACGGCGGAGCATCGTAGTCGCCATTGTCACCGGTTGTGTAGAGGATCTCATCAATACCGTCGTTATCAATGTCTGCTAGGCTAACCGACGAACTCCCATAACTCGGTGGCGACTCAATGAGTTCTACCGAGGTGAAGCGTCCAGCCTGCTGCTGAACATATGCTCGCACGACTTCTCGTGCTTGGGCCATCACAACCACGATATCTGGCCGTTTATCGCTTGTGATATCCTTTACGATTGCACGAATTGCACCTGGCTGCGATGCAAGTTCATGATAGGTAAACGATCCGCTCTTTGTCGTTTCAAACCAACCAAATCTGCCAAGCAAATTGCCATACTCCGTAACGAGATAGTCATCCCGTCCATCTGAGTTAAGGTCATATACCACCAGATGCGTGGGTCTGCGCAGCGAGTCGATAACAGCACTGCGTTTGTATGTAGAGCCCCGTGAACCAGGCTTCCCGCTCCATTGAATCTTGACAACCGAGCCAACAGCTGAGTCATGTGGAAGAAGTTTACCCATGTTGGTGACAAACCATGTGTTACCTCGCACCACGAGACAGGATGGTGGACCTCCAACATCAACCGATGCTACTTCGCGGCCTTGCAAATCCATCACTCGAAGCAGATGCGTTTGGGCGTCTCCAACAATGATCTGACGGTTTGTTGTGTCGAACTGCACAACAGACGTCATCGGGGCTCCCTCTCTTGCAGGGATCTTTACCGAGGTAAAGACCGGAGTTATACCACGCTGCGGAATGTCGGATGGCTCTGGCAGTTTTGCTGGCGCAGCCCCGATATACCATGAGGCAACTGCAAACCACTCATCCTCAGTCATCATTGGAACCGTCGGATACATCGCTGCAACATCATGAGTTACCATGGCGCGCTGCTCCAGCGTGTCCATACCCATGAACTTGCGCATCATGGGAAAGACCTTCGAGATCCACGCAGACTTATCAAGGTGTTCGGGAAGAGGCTGCAGATGGCACGAAGCACAGTACTTCTCGGCAAGCACCTTTCCCTCGTCTTCCTCATGCACATTGACAACCACGAAACCCGCCGCAAACGATGCAGCGATTATCGCGATGATCGTGTTGCGCAGCAGCATTAGTCGTTGAGTCCGCAGCGTGCAAAGATCGCGTCAACGTTCTTTAACATCCGCTGTGGATCAAAGATCGCATCGAGTTCCTGGCTCGACATCAGTGCGCCGATCTCGTCATCCTCGCGAAGTGTTTCTCGAAGTGGAATACGCGTTTGCCACGTCTTCATGGCATTGCGCTGCACCATCTTGTAGGCATCCTCTCGCGTAACGTCCTTGCGCACAAGGGCAAGCATCACAGACTGTGAGAAGGGAAGTCCATGCGTAAGCTCGAGATTACGCTGCATGTTCTCTGGATAGACGATCAGCTTGTCGATAAGCCCCGTAGCCAGATGAAGCATGTAGTCGATCGTAATTGTTGAGTCCGGACAGATTACACGCTCAACGCTGCTATGTGAAATGTCGCGCTCGTGCCACAGTGCGTTGTTCTCAATCGCAGCCAGAGCGTTTGTACGCAAGAGACGCGCAAGACCGCAGATGCGCTCACTCAGAATAGGATTGCGCTTATGCGGCATAGCAGAAGAGCCCTTTTGTCCTGGCGAGAAATACTCTTCGGCTTCGAGAACTTCTGTGCGCTGAAGATGCCGCACCTCTGTTCCAATCTTTTCAAGGAATGAGCCTATCAACGCCAGTGCAGTCAGAAACTCTGCATGTCTATCGCGCTGAATCACCTGCGTGCTCACTGGAGCCGGCTTTAGACCGAGCTTTGCGCAGACAAACTCCTCCACTGCAGGGGAGAGATGCTCAAATGTTCCAACAGCGCCAGAGATCATCCCAACACTGATGGAGCTAAGTGCGTGTTCAAGGCGCGTAATACTGCGCTTGCACTCCTCGTGCCACAGAGCAAGTTTGAGTCCGAAGGTCGTTGGTTCGGCATGGATGCCATGCGAACGCCCAATGCAGACGGTAGACTTGTGCTTTTTTGCTCGGCGCGCAAGAATGTCGCGAAAGGCTACTAGATCTGCCATGATTAACTCACCAGCTTGCTTGAGCTGCACTGCAAGGCATGTATCCAGCACGTCGCTAGACGTCATACCGAGGTGAATAAACCGGGAGGACGGGCCGACGTACTCAGCAACGTTCGTTGTGAAGGCAATCACGTCGTGCTTGGTTACTTCCTCGATTTCGAGGATTCGCTTGACATCAAAAGATGCCTTTTGACGTATCTCAGCAACCGCTTCACGTGGTATAACACCAAGTTCTGCCTGCGCTTCGCAGGCAAGGATTTCGATCTCGAGCCAAATGCGATACTTGTTTTCGTCTGACCAGATGGCGCCCATATCTGGGCGGGTGTAGCGTTCTATCATGACCGTTTGTACTTGTTAAGAAAGCACAAACTTACGGATTAGCGAGGCTGGAACTCTTGATGATAGTTTGGCACAAACTGATTTGCATCATTAAAGGGGCTTGACTGTGCCAACATGATCCATGCTGCATAGGCCACAAATCGGGCTGAGTGACGCGAAAGCCCGCTTATAGGCGATGACGTAAGTAATCCGGCCGCAGGTCCAACAACAAGCGTTGGCGCACCATCGATGCGAGCGCGCGCTTCGTCGATGGTCATAAGCGTTGCATCAGCATGGATATCGAGCTCGTCACAAGGTGACGTGCTTACGTACACTAGGTCTCGATGAGACCCGATTACACAAGTGATGCTAGAGGAGCCTGATAGGCGAGCAACTTCGAGAGCGGCAGCCATCATCGCAACATGGCTTGGAACTGCGAGCAGTTTCGGGGTGCCAGTATAGCAGAGCCCCTTGGCAAATGATGCACCTATTCTGAGTCCAGTAAATGATCCGGGACCAGACGAAACCGCAACGACATCTATGTCGGAAACACGGATTCCTGCATTCTCACATGTCGATGCGACAACCCCTGCCAGGAGTTCATCATGCACGTTGCTGCGAAGAACTTCAATCGACGACGTTAGCGCACCGTCGACTGATACTGCTGCGCTGCAGACAGTACCGCTTGTTTCAATTGCCAGCAGTCGCGTCATCAGTATTCCTCCTCGTATACAGGTGCAGCAGGATTGATCATCGATGCAAACTGCTCCAAAACTACAAGGGCCTCTTCGCGACGTCCAAGCTGTACCTCGATAAAGACCCGCTTACCCGACTGCTTCACCCGTGCATTAGACATTGAGGACATTGGTGCGAGGATCTTTCTAAAGACATCATCGTACCATGCAGTATGATCTTCTGCAGGCAGCTCGATGCGTAGTATGTGATCTCGCAATACGATTCGGACAAAACCCGTCGGCAATGCAGCAATCCTTAGGCGGACAGCGAAGAGGAGTTCCTCGGCTTCATGAGGCAGCTGACCAAACCGATCTCGCATGTCGTCGAAGGTAAGGTCTACCTGACGTTGCTCGTTGGCATTGTATAGGCGCTTGTAAATCTCGTACCTGTCCGTATCGGCAGGAATGTATGATTTCGGCAACAGCGCATCGGTGTCCAGTTCAACAGCAATGTCCGCATTTGAATAATCGCGTTGGGCCTTTGATTCATCACCAAACAACTCGGCAAACTCTTCGTGACGGAGTTCAAGCACTGCTTCGTCAAGGATCTTCTGATACAGCTCAAAACCCATCTCAAGAATAAACCCAGACTGCTCGCCCCCTAACAAATTGCCTGCGCCGCGAATCTCGAGATCGCGCATGGCAAGCTGGAAACCCGACCCAAGGTCGGTGTATTCTTCCAAGGCCTGCAGTCTGCGCAGAGCAAGTCGCGATAGTGTATGGGGCGGGGGAATCACCAAGTAACAATAAGCCTGTGTGTTTGACCTGCCAACACGACCACGCAGCTGGTACAGCTCTGCAAGACCGAAGTTGTCTGCATTCTGGATGATCATGGTGTTGGCATTCGGAATATCGAGACCCGACTCAATGATCTTGGTTGCGATGAGCACATCAAACTTGCGTTCTAGGAAGCCCTCCATCACATCTTCAAGATGGGATGTCTCCATCTGGCCATGCGCAACGGCAACGCGAAGCGACGGAATAAGCATCTTGATCTTCATCTCTAGCTTATCCATGTCATGTATGCGATCTGTAACAACAAAGGCCTGTCCGCCTCGTTCCAATTCCCGCGACAGCGCCTCACGCAGCGTTTCATCATCCCATTGGATGATCTCTGTGCGAATCGGCAGGCGGTTGCGAGGGGGCGTCTCGATCACGGACAGATCCCGTGCCCCCATCAGGGAGAAGTTCAGCGTGCGCGGAATTGGCGTTGCTGTAAGAGTTAACGTGTCGATCGTTGTACGAAGCTGACGCAGCTTTTCCTTTGCCGCAACACCAAATCGATGCTCTTCATCGATGATCAGGAGCCCAAGATTCTTGAATTCAACATCCTTGCTGAGAAGCCTGTGGGTGCCAATCACAATGTCTGCATTGCCCGCCTTGATCCTCTCAAGGATATCCTTCTGTTCGGCCTTCGACCTGAACCTCGACAGCACATCAATGCGCACTGGATACCGATGAAGTCTGTCTCTAAATGTTACTCCATGCTGCTCTGCAAGGATCGTTGTAGGCACGAGAACTGCAACCTGCTTTCCCGTTTGAGCCGCCTTAAATGCAGCGCGAACAGCTACCTCGGTCTTGCCGAATCCTACATCACCGCAGACTAGCCTGTCCATTGGCGTAGAGGATTCCATATCAAACTTTACCTCAGCTGTAGCCTTTGCCTGATCTGGTGTGTCCTCATACTGGAACGATGCTTCAAACTCTTTCTGCCACACCGTGTCTTCTGGGAAGGCAAACCCGGGCTGGGATTTGCGCTGAGCATAGAGCTTGATCAGGTCTCGGGCAATATCCTTGATCCGCTTCTTGGCACGAGCCTTTTTCTTTTCCCACTCTGCACTGCCAAGCTTACTAAGCTTAGGAACGGATCCTTCCTCGGCTGCGTACTTGGAGAGTTTATGAACGTAATTCAAGTGGACGAAGAGATGATCTCCGCCGGCAAACTCGAGCTTGACGCAATCCTGCTGTGATCCGTTAATCGTAATGGTATGCAGTCCGAGGTACTTTCCAAGCCCCTTGTCTTCGTGGACAAGAAAGTCTCCGTTATGCAGCTGCTGAAGCTCGCGCAGTGTAAAGCCCTTGTCCTGCTTTCGCGATCGTTTCTGCGCACGCTGTCTGCCAAAGACCTGGTGTTCTGTGTAACAGGAAAGGGCAGCATCCTCCCAGATAAAGCCACCGCTTATAGGACTCGACAACCATCGCACAACATCGAGTGTTGTGTGGAGTCCACCGGCAAGCTCCGGGTCATCCTGCTCAACCTGATCAATCACATTCTCGCACAGCTCTCGCAGACGCTTCACGTGCTGCTGACCGTCTGCACCAATGTATGTGGCAAACTCACGGTTCTGCAGTTTTCGCACTCCTTGCAGAAGCTGCTCAATAGAGGCCCCAAACGACGGTTGGACGGACGATCGAACGGTAACATCGGCATCACCAAGCGGATTGATCCGTAGGTGCGTCCATGAGGTTAATCTCGCATATACATCGTGCGCTTCGCGTTGATGCAAAGCAGATTCGACAGACTCTGGAGCATCAATGCAGATGATCGTTTGTTGGTCGAGATGGTCGAGCACGCTGCTCGAAAGGTCGAGGTCATCACTATGGTAGACCTTCGACAAAAACTGCACACTGGAATGCTCTCTGATTGATCGTTGGGAAAGGGGCTCGAACTCACGAATCGACTCAACAGTATCCCCCCAGAACTCTATACGTAGGGGGTTTTCCCACCCCCCAGGATAGATATCTACGATGCCGCCGCGGACGGCTATCTCACCTGGCTTGGCAACGTAATCTGTCCGCTCAAATCCCGATAGGATGAGCCCCGTTACAGTATCTTCATACGGCAGAGTCTCACCACGCGTGATCATTGTTGTGGCATGGGAAATCTCATCTCGCGCCGGCAGGTGGAGCGTAAGCGCTGCGCTTGAGGCCACGATCACAAACCTGCGCTTCTCATGCAGCCTGCTTATGGTGTCCATCTGTTCATGATGTACAACACCACCAGCTTCGAGCGCACTTTGCCGCACCGCACCGTGAATACCACCCACGTTCTCGGACCCAATGAATACCCCAACATCGTGCACGAGGGCATCAACATCGGCCTCCTCGGGAACAACTACCATCATTGGTACGTCGCCAAGACTCCAAAGGGCAGAAGCAACTAGCCCCTTTAACGACCCTGCAAGTGTCTTTACAGACGTACTATCGCATTTCGACAGACGTTCAGCAAGCTGCAGAACGGACGACTGCCCGCATGCGAGCTTGAGAATTTCAGGATAACCAGTGGCTGTGCTGCGCATCAGTTGCGTTGTGAGTTGAGATATTCCTGCATGAGTTTCTGTCGCTGCATGCGGCGTTCATACCGTTCGCACATGCCGCCGTTAAGAACAAGGAGTACTAGAATAGTACCAAACACCAGGCCAAGCACGATGGTAATCATCGATTTTCTATCAGTACCTTCCCGATTCATTCGACCGCACCTGCTAGCGGAGTCCGAAACGCTATTGCACACCATTCGGTTTCAGCAAGCGATGACTCAACACTACATCCTCGCTCAATGAACGGAGCGGCAACTTCATCAAAATCATACTTCAGAATGCCCGATACCAGGATGATGCCTCCTGGTTTAACAGCCGCAATAAAGGCTGGAGCGTAGGGGATCACGAGGTGACGATACAGATTCGCCGCAAGTCCATCGCACGGCGGCAGGGGAGTTTCCTGAAGCTCGCTCATCTGCAGGGTGATCTGCTCGGAGACACCGTTTCGATCGATGTTCTCCTGACTGTTGACGATTGACCATTCATTATTGTCAAAAGCGAATACATGCGAAGCACCAAGCCGGGCAGCAAGAATTGCCAGAACGCCGGTGCCCGTTCCAACATCGATCCACTTTTCGCCTGAGTGAACATACTGTTCGGTGAGTATGCACATCATGCGAGTTGTTGCATGATGTCCGGTGCCAAACGACATCTTCGGTGTGATCACAAGTGTTAGGGGCAGATCGTACTCATGAGCTCTCCACTCTGGGGCAATGACGATGCGCTCATTCACAACCACAGGGTCGATAGATGCTTCCCACTCTGCATTCCAATTCTGGTCTTCCTCTGTTCCAACCTTGATCACCGATACCTGAATTCCCAGTGACCGGATCTCCGCCGGAATTGATTCGGCATAGCCTTCCTGCCAGTCGTTCTGTTCGATGCAGGCCGTGATTTGGTCCATACCTTGCTCAACGCCCATAATCGGATATCCGGAGAGCACTCCCATTACCAAATCAAGATCTTCATCATGTACGCCAAGAGTGAGCAGAACGTATCGCGTGGCCATTGTTTCTCTCAGTAAATTTGAACCGCGAATCTACGCCACGATTCGCACACCACACCTAACCAGAAAGGCAAGGGCTTGACACCGACAGAACGTGCGCAAACAATCAAGTTGTTCCTGATGGACGTCGATGGAACGCTCACAGACAGTGCAATGTATTTTTCTGCAAGGGGCGAGGAGCTCAAGCGCTTTTCAACGCGCGATGGGATGGGAATCACGCTACTCCATCGAGCTGGAATTCGCACAGGAATCATCACCAGTGAAAATTCGGAAATCGTAACACGACGTGCAGAAAAGCTAGGAATCCAGGAGGTCGTCCTCGGATGCCACGACAAAACCACAACATTCTACGACATCAGCCGTCGACTCGGAATAGCGCCAAATGACATTGCGTATATTGGCGATGACATCAATGACTTGCACGTAATGAGCTGCTGCGGTCTTGCGGGATGTCCGTCTGACGCCGTTCCTGCAGTAAAGTCTGTAGCTCACGTTATTTCAGAGTTTACAGGCGGCAATGGTGCCGTGCGATCCTTTGCAGAGTTCATTCTGACGTCGCAGGGCAAGTCTATTGGGTTGCCCGAAAACTGGTAGATCTACAGATACACATGGAGGCTGTCATGGAAGAAAAAGAGAATGTCAACGGAACATATACCAGAGGATTTCTCGTGGGTGCAGTTGTAGGCGGAGCTGTTGGCGCAGTACTGGCGCTGTTGTTTGCTCCGAAAAGCGGCAGGGAACTCCGCCGCGATATAGCTGATAAGACAGGGGAGCTCTATGACAAGGCCTCACACTACATGAGCAAGGACCCAGAAGCCCCTTCCAACGGACCTCTGGACGACGTTGTTAATGAAGGTCGGTTACGTGCAGAACGAATCGTCTCATCGGCACGGCACCAGGCAGAGAATCTCCTCTCGAATGCTGAGCAGGTTCTGCGCGATGCCAAGAACCGTTCAGCTCGGCTGGGACATGATGGTAACGATCATTACGGCACGGAGATCTAACCATGAGCGACGGTATTTTTGACCTCGTTGCCATACTGGCACTTCTTTCGGCATCAACACTTTGTATCGTTGCCGTTACAGCAATCTTGCGGCTCATGAAAAATGTGGACCGCATCACGTATTCAGTAGAATCGGTTCAGCACGACGTTCGTGCAATGCGCTCGGCGGCAATGCCAGCATTAGAACAAGCGACCAAAGTTCTTGAGCAGGCGCATACCACACTAACCCGTGTTGACGGTGACCTTCAAAAGATCTCTGCCGGTGCAGATACGTTTAAGGCCATTGCTGATGATGTGCGCGGTCTTGAGCATCTCATGGTCAAGACAGTCAAGCCATCACTTGAAGAACTAGCAGAGTTCGTTAGCAGCGTTGTGTCTGGTCTTACTTCGGTGGCACGAAAGTTTAGCAAGTATCTCTCGTAAAGGGGCTCTGCGCACCTTCCACGGGCTGGGTTACGCGCACCTTCCACGGGCTGAAGCCCGCGGTTACTTCTTCTTTCTGAGCGTTTTCTCTACGTCGATGCCGTAACGGGCTACCAGAGCGCGCATGTCGTCGTATTCCTGGTCGCTGGCTCTCTTAAAGCCTTCGATGCTGGCAATTGTCATAAGGGCGCTGCGCCCTTTTTCAGTTTGCGCAAAGGCATAGAGGGCACTTACCAGCTTTTCTGTGATTTCCGCGTCGAGGCCTTTGCGCACCACCACCGGATCGTTTGGAATCTCATCTGTAAGGCCGATGATCTTGACCTTGTCAAAGACATCAGGATATTCGGTTTTGACCTTCGCACGCGCATCCAGCTGCTCGCCCGTTACGGTGTCAGGTCGCGAGTAGAATACGGCTCCTGCATCGACATCGCCCAGATATACCTTCGTTACGACCTGATTGTGTCCGTTGGCAAACACCTCGCGCTTTGGGGTGACCTTGAGTTTCTTGAGCATCTCCTTGGGATAGATATATCCCGATGTTGACGAAGGGTCAACAAACGCAATTGTCTTGCCCTCTAATTGCTCGATCCGATCAATTCCGCTGGAGGCCGGCACAATGAACTCTCCACGGTAGGAGAGCTCACCATATCTGCGAGCGACGCGAAGTACTGCAGAAGCCCCATATTTTTTGTGAGCAAGCAGGTAAGCAAAGGTGTTCATGATCGCTACATCTGCACGTTTTGTGCCGAAGGCCTCGACGATAACGATGTAGTTTGTTGGCACAGTTACGTTGACATGTACCCCAGTTGTTTTCAGAAGATAATCCGCCAGCACCTCGCCATCGCGGATGATTGCCGGGGCATCTGTCGAGGGTGTGAGCATTAGCTGGATCGGATTTTCCTCGGATCCAAGCTCAGCACCGCTATGAAGAAGGGGGCGCAGCGTGAGCCAGAGAATGACTAGCACAGTGGCCACGATGTAATATCGAGCAATTCGCATGTTGATGTGGATTACAGTTCTTCGGTCAAACCACCTAGGTGATGTATTTTTGCGACCAACAAAAGTACAACGCGAAAACTCCATCATCGAG
>JBIJAX010000081.1:0-4301 GCA_044345485.1 Kapaibacterium sp. (SeqCode) | reverse complement strand
CGCCAGTAGGCGAGTAATTGCTAGGGTCACGGTATATCGTGACCGCATAAGACAGCGATAAGGGGCGACCATTGTGTCGCCCCTTTTTATTTTCGACACCCTATGAACATCGATCAAATTCTCGACGAACTCTTTGCGATGACATTCCATGCCGGCATCAAGCCGGGCCTGGAGCGCATCGAACATTTATGTGAAGCACTTGACAATCCACAATTGCGCTACCCGGTGATCCATCTTGCCGGCACCAATGGCAAAGGGTCTACAAGCGCGATGATTGCCTCAATCCTCATCGAGGCAGGCTACAAGGTCGGGCTCTACACGTCGCCGCACATTCGGTCGTTCAATGAGCGCATTCGCATCGGCAACACGCTGATATCGAACGAAGACATTGTGCGTCTTGCCGTTCCGCTTATGGAATCGGCCAAGGCCGTGGGCGGCACCTTCTTCGAGGTCACAACAGCCATGGCCTTCCAGTACTTTGCAGAACATCGCGTAGATGTTGCTGTGATTGAAACGGGGCTGGGCGGACGCCTTGACGCCACAAATGTGTGTATGCCGCTTGTCTCAATCATTACATCGATCGACTTCGACCATATGGAGTATCTCGGCAATACGCTTACAGCAATTGCGGGCGAAAAGGCCGGCATTATCAAGGAGGGGGCTCCTGCCATCATCGGCAGCGTGGATGCGTCTATCCGCGGCGTCTTCGAGCGCAAGGCTGCATCATGCTCAACACCTGTAACATTTGCAGAGGATGTGATTGGTGCTGAAGTAGATGCTATCTATCCAGACCTTACCATGAGCGTGGCCGTAATCAAGGATGATGTCCGCCAATACTACATCTCCGATCTCGCCGGCGAGCACCAGGCCTCCAATATTCAGACAGTTATGGCCTCGCTCGAGGCGCTTCGAAGCATCTATTTTATCGACGACGAACACGTGCGGGGCGGGCTCCAGCATATGCGACGCAACGTGGGGCTGCGCGGACGCTGCGAGCTCTATTCAGCCACGCCTCGGATCGTACTGGATGTTTCGCATAATCCCGGTGGAATTGCAGCACTTGTGCGCATTCTTCAATCTGCGGGAATGCAAGCCCCATTCAACGTTGTGTTTGGTGTTATGTCCGACAAAGACGCAGATGGAATGCTCTCTGCACTGCTGCCGCTCAACGCTACGATCTATGCATGTGCGCCACACATCGCGCGCAGCATGCCACATACAGAAGTGGCCACACGCGCAAAAGCATGTGGCCACGATAGTGTTGTTGATTGTGAGACGGTTGCCGAAGCAACTGCAATTGCTGTAGGGTTAGGTGGCGTTACGGTGATCTGTGGCAGCTTCCATGTTGCAGACGAAGCATGTGCCTACCTCGATCAGCATCTTACCACTTGACCATTGCGAGAGCAAACAGCACGGCATAGAGTACTTGTAGCTGAATCGTCAGCACGTTACCCTTTACCAGTGAGCGCTTGTCGATGTGCTGACGCATATAGTTCACGATATAGCCACCCATAATGGCACCAACAGCTGTTACGCCGTAGAGTAGGGGCTTCTCGTATGCACCAGCAAGCCACACAGTTGTGCCAAGGCATCCAAGAAGGAAGATCGAATAGAACAGCGGTGCTGCATGTGTCCCGAAGGTAACGAGCAGGTGGTTCTTCCCAGTCTTCGCATCGCCTTCGGTGTCGGGCACCTGATTGATGAGAAGAATATTCGTTGTGAGAAGTCCGGCAGGTATCCCAAAGTAGAATGCATCCCAGCTGTAAGCGCCTGTGATCACGTAGTGCATGCCCATTGTGATGAGCGGACCAAACGCCATGCCGATCACGATCTCACCGAGACCATGACGCGCTACAAGACGCAGTGGCGGTGCCGTGTAGAAATATCCGAGAGCCAGACCGGAGAGTCCGATGTACAGAATTCCAACACCCACTTGCTGCCACAAGAACAGCCCAATGCCGAGTGCGATCAGCGTAAGCACAATCGCAACGTTCTTCGTTTTCTTGAATTCGATCAGCCCCATCTCAATGGAACGGGAACCACCTGAATACTGCGTAAAGTACTTCGTATTGCCTTGGTCTGTGCCACTCTTGTAATCGAAGTAATCATTGAACACATTGCTCGCAAGATGGAGCAACGCGACACCGAGAATCGCCAACGTTGCATAAAACCATGAGATCGGGGTTCCCTCTACGCCAGCCGTGTAGGCAAGACCAATAAAGCACGGCGTTAGGGCTGCTGAGAGGAATGGGGCTCGTGTGATCACAAGCCATGAGATGATCTTTGTACTGCCCTTGATCGGCACATCTGCAAGACGTCCAAGTTCTTCGGTAACACCGCAGAACCCTACCTGCTGTCCGTTCTTAAATGTTGGAGTAATCCGAATCTGAGCACCGAAACGTTCTCCACCCTTGCGGATGAAGTTCGTATCCCCTACCCACTCGCCTTCCTTGACGGCTGTTGCCAGCCAGCCACCGAGGTTCTGAAGAACAACCTCACCAGGTGAGAATGCACTCACTCTCATCTTACCAACAGCTTCTTCCTTCGAATAGCCAAACATTTGTTCAGCACCTGGACTGAACGTTTCGATAATCCCTTCCATGTCGCAGGTGATCACCGACTTGTCGAGCGTGGTCGCCATGATGGCTCCTGAATAATTGTGATGAAGCGCAAAAATACACCTTGCCGACCCGTTGGTCAATATCAAAAGGATAACTTTGCAGACATGAACGTACTCCTTTCTGTATCTGATAAGACAGGCATCGTAGACTTTGCGATGTCTCTGCACAAGCTTGGTGCAACTCTCATTTCAACCGGCGGCACTGCTCATGCCATCTCATCAGCCGGCATACCGGTCAAGAGTGTTTCAGACATCACGGGCTTCCCAGAGATCATGGATGGGCGCGTAAAGACGCTGCATCCAAAGATTCATGGTGGACTTCTGGCTAGGCTCGATGTGGAGGAGCATGTCCAGCAGATGAAGGTGCATGGCATTGAGAAGATCGATCTTGTCGTGATCAATCTGTATCCATTCGAGCAGACTCTTGCACGTCAAGACTCCACACACGATGACATCGTAGAGAACATCGACATCGGAGGTCCAGCGATGGTGCGTGCTTCGGCAAAGAACTACGAGCACACAACAATCGTGGTAAACCCATCGCGGTACCCAGTCATAATCGAACATCTCACCGCACATGGTTCGGTACCGCGCGATCTGCGTGAAGAACTCGCCATGGAGGCGTTTAGTCATACCGCATATTATGACGCACGCATCTCTGGCTATTTCGCAGCAAAACGTGGAGCGCGGTTTCTGCAAGAAACCGCTATCCCGCTGCGTATGGATCAGGCACTACGCTACGGCGAGAATCCGCATCAGAGTGCCATGCTCTATGGTTCATTCACGTCGAACTTTAAACAGCTCCACGGCAAGGAGCTGTCCTACAACAACATTCTGGACGTTGATGCTGCAACTGGACTCTGCGCTGAGTTCAGCGAGCCCACTGTTGTTATCGTCAAGCACAACAATCCATGCGGTGTTGGCTCCGCAGACAGCCTCAAAGACGCTTACCGCAAGGCCTTTGCTACAGACACTGTAAGCCCCTTTGGCGGAATCATCGCTGTGAATCGTCCGATCGATATCGAGTTCGCACAAGAAATCCACAGCCTGTTTGCCGAAGTTTTGATTGCGCCATCGTTCAGCCAAGAAGCCCTGGAGCTTCTACAGAAGAAGAAGGATCGAAGGCTGGTAGTGTGGGCACGAGATATTGTATCCGGGGCTTCCTCCCTTTCCTTTCGCTCTGTGGCTGGGGGTTTTCTGGTCCAGGAAGAAGATTCAATACTCTATAACGAATCGGACCTGCGCATTGTTACCCAGCACACACCCACTGATGACGAGCGCAAGGCTATGCTCTATGCGTGGAAGATCGCAAAGCACGTCAAGAGTAATGCGATTGTCTATGCCGCATCAGACAGATCGCTTGCCATCGGCGCTGGACAAATGTCGCGTGTAGATTCCGCACGCATCGCCGTGCGAAAGGCACTGGACGCCGGCATCGATCTTACCGGCTGCGCCGTTGCCTCAGACGCCTTCTTCCCATTTGCCGACGGACTCCTACAGGCAGCCGAAGCAGGTGCCGCTTGCGTTATCCAACCCGGTGGCTCCATCCGCGACGAAGAGGTCATCGCAGCAGCGAATGAGAAGGGGCTGGCCATGATGTTCACGGGAACGAGACATTTTAGACATTAGGAGAGTGCCGAACAGCGAGTGCCGAACAGCGAGTGCCGAACAGCGAGTGCCG
>JBIJAX010000053.1:0-14079 GCA_044345485.1 Kapaibacterium sp. (SeqCode) | reverse complement strand
ATGTGCTCGCATTTACGTCGAATGGAGATGCTCAGTTTATCGTGATCGAAGTTCCTTTGCTGTAACGCCAGCGAAGCGCCTTCTCGATGGCAACGGCAATAAATGCTACAGCGCCGCACGAGATGATAATCCCCCAAAGCTCTATTGGAAGGGGCTCCGTGCGAAAGAGTGCATTCATTACCGGTACATATGTGAAGAGAATCTGCAGCATCGCCATGCCTACTACGCCGTAGACTACCGTCATGTTCTTCGTAATTGGAGCGGCCGTTGGCGAAACGAGTGTGCGACAATTGAAGAGATAGAACATTTCGATAACAACAAACATGTTCGCCGCAGCTGTACGTGAAGCCGATAATGAGTATCCGTTGCTGATCGCAAAAAGGAAGATTCCGTATCCAGCCGACACGAGAAGAACTGTCACGAGCAACGTTCGCATAACAAGGTCACGAGTAAAGAGCGGATCGCCGGTTCTGCGAGGGGGCTGACGCATCACATCTGGCGGTGTGGCTTCAAAGGCAAGGGGCAAACCGAGGATCACCGCAGTTGTCATGTTGATCCATAATATCTGCACAGGCTCGATCGGCAAGGAGTACCCTGCCGCTACTGCGAGAACAATGATCAGTCCTTCTGCCGCATTTGTGGGAATGGTCCATACAATGAACTTGAGGAGATTCTCATACACTGTGCGGCCCTCTTCAACTGCAGAAACAATTGTTGAGAAGTTGTCATCAGTGAGCACCATTGGTGCGGCATCCTTTGCAACATCGGTGCCCGACCGCCCCATTGCAACGCCGATATCGGCAGCACGCAGAGCCGGTGCATCGTTCACGCCGTCGCCTGTCATTGCAACAACGTGCCCCCGTTGCTGAAGTGCATTGACAAGCCGTAGCTTTTGTTCTGGAGTTACTCGTGCAAAAACCTGAACATGTTCTGCATGCTCTGCCAGTGCTGCGTCGTCCATCAGCGCAAGTTGCGCTCCTGTACGAACGTGGAACTCTGGATGCAGAGCCTCGGTGATGATGCCCAGTTCTCGTGCTATTGCAACGGCCGTCGAGGCATGATCGCCAGTAATCATCTTTACCTGAATGCCGGCTTGCCGACATTCTTCGATCGACGCTCGTACTTCGGCTCGAGGTGGATCAACCATTCCCACTAGGCCGCACATAATGAGATTTCCGCCAAGATCACCAACGGTGAGTTCCGTGGGCACACAATCCAAATGCCTCATTGCACATGCTAGAACGCGATGTCCGCGAGCTCCCATTACATCGGCAATGTTGTGAAAGAACTCTGCTGTTACTTCTGAATACGATCCGTCGGGCTGCAGCTGCGCGGAGCACCTTGGGAGAATCGCCTCGATACTCCCCTTCACATAGAGTCGCGCTGATCCGTCCTCCGTTCGATGCAGCGTGGCCATCAGCTGAAGCTCGCTCGAGAAGGGAATCACATCGACGAGCGGCATCATCTCCTGCACCACATCTCGATGAAGCTGGGCCTTCATTCCGAGCACAACGAGTGCCGCCTCTGTTGGGTCGCCGATGGCATGCCACGAGCCCCCTTCCTTACGCACATATGTGGTAGAGCATAGCACTCCAGTGCGAATGGCTTCAAGGAGGGCAACATCCTGTCCAACATGTACTTCGTGCTCTGGGCCATCATCGCCATCATCGTGCAGGATTTGTCCATCAGGCTCGTACCCCGTGCCACGCACAGCATATGCATGCTTGGCTGTGACAACCTCGACAACCGTCATCTGATTTTCTGTTAGCGTACCTGTCTTATCAGAACAGATAACCGTTGTCGATCCCAGTGTCTCAACCGCTGGAAGCTTCCGTATGATAGCTCTGCGGCGAGCCATCCGATGAACACCGATAGCAAGAATAATCGTTACTGCGGCCGGAAGCCCTTCGGGAACTGCACCTACACTCAGGGCAACAGAAACGACTAGCATCTCCACTACTGAGCTTCCTCGCAGTAGGCCAACAAGGAACGTGATCATGGCCAGGCCGATGATCGTATACAGCAGAATCGAGCTAAACTTCTGTATCTGCCGTGTAAGGGGCGTATGCAACTGCGGCGCTGAATCCAGCAGTGCTGAGATCGTTCCTACTTCGGTTGATGTACCTGTTGCTACGGCAACGCCGAGGCCCGAACCTCTCACAACAACAGTCGAGGCATAGGCCATGTTTGATCTATCTGCTACTTCTGTCTGCGCATCAAGTATACTGGTTTGCTTATCGGACGGAATAGATTCTCCGGTAAGGGCGGCCTCAGCAATTGCGAGCTCCTTTACCCATACAAGGCGCATGTCTGCTGGTACGCGATCGCCCGCCTCAAGGGCGATAACATCACCCGGAACGACTTCCTGAACAGCTATCCGTGATCTGCGTCCACTGCGCACAACGGTAGCCTCGCCACGCACGTTAGCTGCAAGTGAGGCGAGAGCCGCTATTGCCTTTCCCTCCTGAAAAAAGCCAATGACGGCATTCAGAATTACCACACCGAAGATCACAGCCGAATCGGCGATGCCGCCAATCATCATTGTAACAACGCCACTCAGCAGCAGGATGTATACAAGCGGCGCGTTGAGCTGTCTACCAAATCGTTGCAGTGGGTGCTCCACCTTCCCTTTAGGTAGAGTGTTTGGTCCGTATCGCTGCATTCGTGCACTTACCTGTTCGCCATCTAGACCTTCGTCCAAAGATGATTCAAGAGTGCGAATCACATCATCAATATGTTTAGCATGCCATGTCGGATGCTGTGCAATCACTCAATCATTCCTGCTGGCACTGCACGTGCAACGGCACCACTGGCCACGAGACTATAGACGGCATCCATGTCGTGATATAAGACCCTATCTGTTTCGGCAAACGGAACCACTGTACGCACGAGTTGTATCACAATTTCAAGTGCAGAGCTTGATGTAAGTGGACGCAGCAAATCGATACCTTGGCAGGCACAAAGAACCTCGATGCTGAGAACACGTTCAACATTACTGATAACTGACCAGAGCTTTCGTCCGGCAATACTGCCCATCGAATTATGATCTTCCTGATTTGCAGATGTTGGGATACTATCTACGCTAGCCGGATGTGCCAGCACTTTGTTTTCGCTCACAAGTGCAGCTGCCGTGTACTGCGCGATCATCATACCAGAGTGCAGTCCGCCGTTCGTTGTGAGAAACCTTGGCAAACCGCCCAAAGCGTGATTCACCATGCGTTCTGTTCGCCGTTCTGAGATATTGGCCAACTCGGATAATGCAATCGCGAGATAATCCAATACAAGTGCAAGGGGCTGCCCATGAAAATTGCCACCTTGAACGTGATTATCGTCGTCGGCAAAGATCAGCGGATTATCTGTTGCGCTATTCATCTCGCGTTCTACAACCTCTGCTGCGAATGCAATTGTATCTCGTGATGCCCCGTGCACCTGGGGCATGCAGCGCAAACTGTAGGCATCCTGCACCTTCCCGTCACCGAAGCGGTGGGATTCCCGAATCTGACTTCCAGCGATAAGCGTACGTAAGTTCTTTGCGACAGTTAGCTGACCTGGATGAGGACGCGTACGATGAAGACGTTCATCGAATGCGGCATCGGCTCCGCGCAATGCATCAAGTGATAACGCTCCGGCGATGTCTGCCGTGCGCATAATATTGCGCGCTTTGTGTAGCGACAGTGCCGCATATGAGCACATCATCTGCGTACCGTTGATCAACGCCAAACCTTCTTTTGCAGCAAGCCGTACAGGCTCGATTCCATGTTGCTGGAGTACAGACGCGCTTGGAAGGCGAGAACCATCAACAACACACTCCCCCCTTCCAATCAGACACAGCGCGAGGTGCGACAGCGGGGCAAGATCGCCACTTGAACCTACAGATCCTTGGGACGGTATTGCAGGTACGATGCCGCGATTGATCATAGCAATCAGAGCATCGATCGTTGATTCGCGTATACCCGAGAACCCCTTCACAAGAGCATTGACGCGCAGGATCATCATCGAGCGGACGATCTCTCTTGGTAGGAGATCACCAACACCGGTGCTGTGCGAGATGATGAGGTTTTCCTGCAGGGCTTCAATATCGGATTCAGCTATTGTGACATTTGCAAATTCTCCGAATCCAGTAGTCATCCCGTAGACTACTCTTCCTTCTGCTATCCAGCGCTCAACGGCCTGGCGAGATGCACGAACCCGTTCGCGGGCTTCAGGACTAACCTGTACCTGAACTGCAGCATCATAGGCGGCATGGACAAGATCATCGATGGTGAGCGACTGACCATCAAGAACTATCGCGTTCTTCTGCATTACTTGCCTGCCCCCTTGCCTATGAACGAGCTCCACTCATATTCCTGCGGCACCTTGCGACCTTCTTGTGCCAACTCGATCAAGTATGTTGCCGTGGTCTGAAGAACCCATTCAAAGTTGTCCTCCTGTACAGAAGTTCGTTCTGCATCAGGAGCAGGGTTCATGTAATCTATCGCATATGGGATTCCATCGCGCACTGCAAACTCTATCGTATTGAAATCGTAACTCAACATGGTGCAAATCTGGATGCAGAGTTCTTCGAGCCGTGCGAGCATCTCTGGTGAAGGCGAGAACCCTGCCTGATAGCGCAGATGATGCGGGTTACGGGGCTCGTAGGGCATAATGCGGACGTGTTTCTTGCCGATGCAGTAGCAGCGGTAGTATTCCGTGAAATCAATGCCTTCCTGTAGCGTCATCACGATATCATCGGTCTCGGCATACGCCTCAAAGAACTGATCTACAGAATCAACCTTGTAGACATGCTTCCATCCACCACCATCGAATGGCTTCAAATACGACGGGAAGCCCACGTAGTCGAACAACTCTTGCCAGTTCAGGGGATACTGAAGATTGCGAAATGATTCTGCTGTGGTGTCCGGTGGGTGGTTCTTACTTGGCAGCAAGACGGTTTTGGGAACCGGGATGCCCACACTATTTGCTACAGCATAGTTAAAGAACTTATCGTCAGCGGACCACCAGAAAGGGTTGTTTACAACGCGCACACCCTTCAACGCTGCCAGCTTAAGCATTGCTCGATAGTAGGGCACATCCTGCGATATTCGATCAAGAACAACATCGTACTCAAAAAGTGTCTCTAGCGTAACACCACCAATCTTTACGAACTCTGCTGAGACTCCAGCATGACGGCTGTTGATCTCTTGTACGAGAGCCGGCGGGAATGACTGCTCCATTCCAAAGAGTAATCCGATCTTCTTCATTGCGAATGGTCCTTCTCGTGCGTGGTGTTAGGTATGCTCAACAGTGTGTAACGTAAATCCATCATGCGGAGTAAATGTTCCGTACGTCATCGGTGCTGCGAGCCAATGTCCAAGATTGACATACATCCCTGTGTCTATCACGGTCTGCTGTGCCTGATGGCGATGCCCCATAACGACAACATCGGCACCTTCATCGATCCGGGCTTTCGCAAAGTCGACAAGGCCGTCTGTTGTGCCGTAGTCCTTCTTTCCCGTGTAGTCGCGACTGCCATGCGACGATGCAGAGGCCAGGCCGATACCAATGTTGGGGTGCAGAAGCCGGTACAGCCACTGAGCCAACGGACTTCTAAGGATTCCTCGCAGGATCAGGTACCCAGTGTCATTATGGGCTTTACCGTCTCCGTGCGCAATGTAAAATCTTGTGCCTGCAATCACCGCATCCACATCACCGGAGATAACATTGATATCCAGCTCATCCTTGAAGTACGTATGATGACCAAAGTCATGATTTCCCATGAGATACGTCACCGGAATGCCGGCCTCGCGATATGCAAGCAGGCATGCAAGTGTGCGCACATGATCACGAGGGATCACGCGATTGTAGTCAAACCACAGATCGAATAGATCTCCCACGATGAACAGATGTCCGCACGTTGGAAGAGCCCCCTTCAAAACCTGCAGTAAATGGTCTTCACGGCGTCTGTCCTGCTCCCGTGTACCATATCCAAGGTGCACATCGGAGATAAACAGCGCTTTCTGACCTGGTTTTAGGTCAACAGGGACATTTGTACGTGAAACAACGGACTCCAGCATAACGATAAGATAACGCCCAGAAGCCCTGCGACGGCTATCTTTGTGCTCATTCACGAAGTCGTATCATGTCCGTCGTACCCAACACCAGAAAACGCGTCACCACCCGCCGCCTGATAGAAATGAAGGCAGCAGGTAAGCCAATTGCATGTCTTACGGCCTACGATGCCATATCGGCCGCCATTCTTGACAGCTCTGGTGTAGAGGTGTTGCTCGTTGGAGACTCGGTAGGTAACGTCATTCAAGGTCACGATACGACCATCCCTGTGACACTTGAGCACATGATCTACCACACACAGGCTGTTGTCCGGGCTGTTAACCGTGCACTCGTGGTAACGGACATGCCGTTTATGACGTATCAGGTGTCTCCGCAGGAGGCATTTCGCAATGCCGGACGTCTCATGAAAGAAGCTGGCTCGGGTGCGGTAAAGATGGAAGGTGGACAGCGCGTAGTAGAATCTGTTCGATTGATGACGGAAAACGGCATCCCTGTAATGGGGCATTTGGGCCTTACTCCGCAAAGCATCCATCAGTTTGGATCATACAAGGAACGTGGTTCGTCGCCTGAAGAAGCAGAAACAATCAAGCGCGATGCGCTTGCACTTCAGGATGCCGGAGCCTTTGCGATTGTGCTCGAGAAAGTACCAGCAAGTCTTGCAAAAGAGGTCACAGAATCACTCCGTATCCCGACCATCGGCATAGGGGCTGGCCCTTCATGTGATGGACAGATCCTCGTATGGACGGACATGATGGGCATGTCAACGGAGTTTAATCCACGATTTGTGCGCAGGTACGCAGATCTTCACTCGGTTATGGTCGAGGCTGCAGCGCAGTATGTTCGCGATGTTCGCGAGCGCTCCTTTCCATCGATGGAGGAGAGTTACTGATGCGCCTATTGCTCATCATCGCAATGCTGTGTGGCACAATGATCCTTTCATCATGCGGAGACTCCATGATTACGGAACCGCAAGATGTTGTGTTCCCAGATAGCAATGTGAGCTTTCGCGGCCAGGTTCTCCCATTTCTCGCTGTTACCTGTGGCATAAGCGGTTGCCATGGCGATGTAAGTGCGGCTGCTGGGATTCGGTTAACTTCGTACTCGACGTTACTTTTTGACAGACCAAATCTGGTTGTCCCTGGCAAACCAGATGAAAGCTTGATTATTCAAGTCCTTGATGGACGCCTGTTGCACCCTTGGGGCAACGTGCAGTCTGTTGTATCAAGTTCTCAAGTTCGTGGAATGCGAACGTGGATCTTGGAAGGCGCTATCAACAACTGAGTCATTGAACATTCTTTTCGGAGTCTCTTTTCATGTCAACACTTCGCACACTTCTTGTAGCCTTAGCCGGTATTGCCATTGTTGCTGGCTGTCAACCAAAGGCCAAACCTGTGCCTATCGAAGGTCTCGAGCTCAAGAAAGACGAGCTGCGCAAATTTGAAATTAAGGTTCCAAAAAACTGGGTAACACAGCACCGCAAGGGCGACATGATCGTGGCGTTCAGTACAAAGGCCCACGCTGCCCGCTTTACACAGTTTGGTAAGGGGCGTGGTGGCGCAAAAGTGGAGATTCGCGCGATCGCCATGGACAGCACAACAACTATTGACTCACTCGTAAAGCGCTCAAAGCTGGAATTCGAAGACGGTCTAGACCGCTACCAAAAATCTGTGGCTACACTGGGCGGCAAGTCTGGTCAGAAGCTCTATGTTGATTTTGATCAGGAAGACGGCAAGTTCGTTTCTGAGACGTATTTCGCCGAAAACGATTCCGTAATCACCATGGTTACGTTTGCTGCCTTCGGTAATACATACGAAGACTACGAAGAAGAGTTCAAAGAGATTCTAGCCTCTGTGAAGCTTGCAAAGAAGATGGCTCCACTACCTGCCGGTGCCACTCAAGGTCCAGGCGCACCTGTCCCCCCTAGCGATACGCTGAAGCCGCATAACGGAGGCGATTACATGATCAGCTATCCGAAGAACTTCGAAACAAAGAAGGGCGCAGCTTCAGCTATTAGCTCAACAATCTTCGTTGGTGCCCGACTCGACTGCTCAATTCAAGTTGATGTGATCAATGCCAAGGAGCAAAACAACTTGGACCGTATCGTAGAGCAGAACAAGGCACGGTATCCAGGTGCAACCCAGAGCAATTCAACGCTTGGCGGACAGAATTCAGTGGTGTTTGCCTACAATCCGACAGCTACTATTGCAGCTCGCGCATACTTCGCAGTCAAGGGCGACAAAATGTACCGCGTAACGGTGAACTGGAGCAAGGCCGACGAGAAAGTCTATTTACCGATATTTGACAAGTGCGTTCGGTCTATGAGACTCAACTAATCTCTACTATCACAATGAAGCTCTCGATCTTTATCGCCGTCGTATTGGTCTCCAGTACGACGGCGTTTTCAATTCCACAGTTCTCTGCGATCTCTGGCAACCGCTGCATTAACTGCCACATAGCCCCCTCTGGCGGTGGCGTGCGCAATGATCTTGGATGGTACAGCTGGTATGATGTTGGACTCGTTCCGCGGACCAATGCACTGTTCAGCTGGTTCTATGACAAGGACTCATCGAATCAGTTCTTCGATGGGAAGCTAACTCTCGGCATGGACACTCGGATTCAGAGCACGCGCTCGTTCACAAGCGTGAATTCACCGCGAAGACTCTTTCCGATGCAGACGTCATTCTACTCCGCATATACGCCGATCCCTGAAGTAACTATCGAAGGGTCTGTAAACCTTTCTACTATTGCCATCGGCAACCCGCCTCCCTATCCCGGCATGCGAGCTGCAGCCATCTCGGCCATCATTGCCCCATCGTTCTCACTGCCCTCTCTTCGTATTGGCATGTTCCGACCGAACATTGGGATGCGCTATGACGATCATACGATGGCACCCTACTCCTACACGCTTTCTACGCAGCGCAGAACGGTGATTGCACCTGATTGGGCGGAAGCAGGAGCAGAGGTCTCCTACGAAGGCTTGAAGTGGCTCTCACTTCAGGCCGGCGTGTTTGGCAGTCAGGGTTTAGCGCAGGTTAAGATCTCGGACGGCAAAGAGACGTTTTCTGTTGTGGACGGCAACCAACCTACGATTACGGCCCGCGCAGTTCTCTGGCCCCGTGCCTTTAAGGACAAGCTGAATATGTGGTTCGGTGCCTCACATCTTCAGAACAATCAGTTTGGAATCTCAAGCGCATTCAGCGGCATTGGGCTGAGCGATGAGTTCTCGCTTCTTCTCGACTATACACGCATGCACTATGATGATCGCTTCACGTCGCAATCGATCATGGCAGAGCTAATGTATTCAGCCACAACGTGGCTGTTTCCATATATCCGTGCAGAGAGATACCACACAGATCAGTACAGGGCCCTCGGAACATACCTGAGCAACTCGGCAACAATCGGCGCTCAGATATTTCTCATGCCATATGTTGAATTGCGTCCTGAATATCGAATCTGGGACACGTGGATGGCAGGATATACGTCTCGCTGGAACGTTCAACTACATTTTTTCTATTGACCAACCCCGAGGGCGTAATGCTTAACAAGATCCTTATTACTATCGGCCTGCTCGGCATTCTTGCAGGTGGCGGCCTATGGATCAATGACGGCATGCATGTCTTTTCGAAAGACCGCGAAGAAGTTGTTCGCGAGTTCAAAGACGAACTCTTCGGCACCATCCGCCGCGAAATCGAATACATTCCAGCCTTCAAATTCGGCCTCCTGCCAGTAGATGCCACCATCAGCGACACACCCCGCTGCTATGCCTTCGTTGGCGGAGTGTCTCTTTCACTCATCGCATTCGGCCTCTGGCGCTCACGCAAATCCCCAAGCACACCCTAACATCTATGTGTACCCCTGTGTACCTAGTACCTAGTCCCTCGTACCTAGTCCCTCGTACCTAGTCCCCAGTACCTATGTCTTCTACCTCTTCTCGCCGCTCTTTTCTCCAACAGGCTGCTGCCTCCGTAGGTATCGTGTTATCTGCGACGGCGGTTGCCAGTCTTGTTCAAGGTTGTGAGCAGGACGAGACCACTCCCGTTACTCCAGAGAAGTCGTATGATGTTGCTCTGGCACAGTTTCCAGAGCTCGCCGTTGTTGGTGGCATCATTCAAACAACGATTGCTGGGGTGAACAATGGAGAGATGGTTTTCATCTCTCGCATCGACACCTCCACATTCGTTGTCTTCAGCACCATCTGCACGCATTCTGGATGCGGCGTAGACCTGCCGGTTGATGCTGCTGGCAACTGTGTTTGCCCCTGCCATAAGGCTGAATTTGCCCGTACGAATGGTGCTGTTCTCAAACAGCCCACCACAGGTTCTGCTACAGATCTGCCCAGGTTCTCGTGCGTGTATAATGCTTCCTCCAACGTTTTGACGATTACGGTATAATCTCGTGCATTTACAACCAGAGTACCACGATGCAGTGCGCGACGCGTTCTATGACGTTGTAGCTCAACACAGACACCTGTCATCGGCAGTTGAACGCATGTTTCGCGATCTCAAACCCGATGCGGTAACAGCGCAGCAGATACGCGCAACGTTGTTTCAAGCTGTTCGATATGATGATGTTGATGCTGCCCTATCGGGAATCCTCGACGGCGCAGTAGATCCCTCAAAGGCATGCTTCCCTGATTGGCTGCGAGAACGACTTGTTAGCGTCTTTGCAGACAACGCACAACAGGTTATGTCTTCGATGCTCTGCGATGCACAAACATTTGTTCGCGTCAACACGCATCTCACCGACATCAGCACCTGTAGCGCAGCGCTAGCCCCCTACCAACCTGTGCACATCGAAGGCGAGATTCTGCGCATCGACAAGCCTTTTGGATTATATACATCGGAGGCCTTTCAACGGGGCTGGTTTGAGCAGCAAGACATCACCTCGTATCGTGCCGCCTGTGAGCTAGAGTGCTTGCCTAGTATGCGCATCGTAGATGCATGCGCAGGTGCAGGCGGGAAGTCACTTGTGTTTGCAAGTCACATGAAGAATAAGGGGCGGATTATTGCCCTTGATACGCAGGCTTCAAAGCTCGACGCTCTGCGCACCCGGGCCACGCGAGCAGGAATCGACATCATCGAAACCCGCGAGATCACTACAACAAAGGTGGTAAAGAGGCTTCATGAATCGGCCGATGGTGTTTTTGTTGATGTTCCGTGCACTGGCACAGGAGTTCTTCGCCGCAACCCCGATATTCTTCATCGCATAACCGAGGAATCGCTTCAAGAGCTTACAAGGATTCAGGCAGACATTCTTCGCAGATCTGCGCCTATTGCCCGAGTTGGTGCTACCGTTGTGTACACAACATGTAGCGTTCTGCCAGAGGAAGGTTCTCTGCAGGTACACGGCTTCCTCGACTCGGAATTGGGAAAGAACTTCTCTCTCCAGAACCAATGGTCTACCCTGCCCAACGATACAGGTGGAGACGGTTTCTATGTAGCCCGTCTACGTCGCGAGGCTTGACCGCATGTGTGCGCAGGGATTGGTCACAGTGATCTTTGATGGCATGTGCAATCTGTGCGATGCCACGGTAAATCATCTTCAGCGGTACGATAGTAAACGAGTTCTGCGCTTTATCCCATTTCAGGGTGAAGAAGGCACGCACCTGCTGCGAAACCATGGTGTTATGGGTCCGCCAGACTCTGTGTACGTCATTACACCGTCCGGAGAGTTCTACACCGAGGACCTTGCCATGATCTTCCTCTTTACCCTGCTTGGAGGTTGGCACAAGCCCCTTGCCATAGTAATTCGTGCCGTTCCAAGACTTGTGCGACGTCCAGTGTACCAGTGGATGTCCCGGAACCGATACGCCATATTTGGGAAGCGGACAACCTGCCGGGTCTAAGAATCCCTTGCAAATCCCCTCTGCTTCGGTATCTTTGCCGTCCTTGACAAAAATGAACCCAATTGGGAGTCTAGCACATGAGTACCTACATCGTCAATCCAGTCAAAGTCCGCATGGACGAATCCGCCAAAGGCTCGATCTATAAGTCTATCGTTGCCATGGGGTTGCGCTCACGTCAGATCAACGACCAGATCAAGACACAGATCTCAGAGCGTCTTGCAGACGTTATCGTTGACACAGATGAGGCAGAAGGTCCAAACGCAGACCAGATTGCGATCAGCAAGGAATTCGATCTTCTTCCAAAGCCAACATTCATGGCGATGAAGGAGATGACGGATGGCCAGATTCACGTGCGCACAGAGCCACTTCCAGTTGCGGCGCCTTCTGTTCCAGAGGAATAATCCAATCACGAAGAGTATGAAGAGCCATCCGGTCATGCCGCGATGGCTCTTGTTGTCTTATGAACATCCTGCTTGGAATCACCGGTAGCGTTTCGGCGTACAAAACACCCTGGCTTGCGAGAGATCTTCGCAAGGCCGGACACGACGTGCGCGTGATCATGACGCCTTCTGCGCGTCAGTTCGTGGCCCCACTTGCCCTGGAAGCAGTCTCGCTGCATCCAGTGATCATCGATCCATATGATCCTTCGATTCAGGAAGGGGGCTCCTGGCACGTGCACCTTGCTCAGTGGGCCGATGTGATCTGCATAGCCCCCTGTTCTGCAACGACTCTTGCGCGTCTTACCACTGGACTCTGCGATACGGCTCTTATGACCGTCGTGTGCTCACGCCCTCAGGAAACCAAGCTGTATGTGTTCCCGGCAATGGACACAGACATGTGGCTTCAGGCTTCCACCAAACGTAACGTGGAGCAACTCCGCGCAGACGGCATTGTCGTTATCGACCCCGAATCAGGCGAACTCGCCTCCGGCCTCGTAGGACAAGGACGGTTGCCCGAGATTGAGACGATCGTGAAGGCGTTGGAGAGTAGCGAACAGCGAACAGCGAGTAGCGAACAGAAAGCAGAGAACAGTGGAGAGCGAATTACGAGTGACTCGCTGCTCGCTGCTCGCTGCTCGCTACTCATAACTGCTGGCCCAACACATGAGCGCATCGATGCCGTACGGTCCATCGTGAATCATGCAACGGGGACGATGGGCTTTGCCCTTGCAGAGGCTGCTCAGAAACGGGGCTATCTCGTAACACTTGTCTCTGGGCCAACATCGTTGCCTACGCCTTTTGGTGTAGAGCGCATCGACGTTGTGAGCGCGCAAGAGATGTACGATGCAGTGATGCGCCATTCTGATGCAGATGCCTTTATCATGGCGGCTGCCGTGGCAGACTTCACACCGGCAGAGCCGTCTAACAAGAAGATCAAGAAGGAAGCGATGGGCGATGATCTTACAATCACCCTCGCGCGCACACGCGACATCCTTGCAGAGGTAGGCCTACGAAAAAAAGAACATCAGCGTGTAATCGGATTCGCTCTGGAATCAGACCATGTTCTTGAAAATGCCCAACGAAAGCTAGAGGCGAAGAATGCTGATATGATCGTTGCGAACGAGGCCGGCAAGGCTGACAGTGGATTTGGCACTGGACCGAACACCATAACGATCGTTACAAATATGGCTCAACCCATGAGCTACCCCGCAATGTCGAAACGAGCTTGCGCCGAGGTGATTCTTGACGCATTGGAGAAGCTGTGATATCACTATCGAACATAACCGTAGACTTTGGCACCCGCGTTCTGTTTAAGGGCGTGAGCTTTCTCATCAAGTTTGGCGACCGCATTGGACTTGTCGGCCGCAACGGCGCCGGCAAATCAACAATGCTCAGCATCATCGCCGGCGAGCGTCAAGGTACATCAGGAGATGTCTCGCGTCAGAACGGAATCCGTGTGGGCTTCCTCTCGCAGGACCTCACACTGGATGTTACCAAGACTCTCCGTGAAACAGCGATGCAGGCCTTTGAAGAAGTACTCGCTCTGCACGATGAAATCGACCGTATCCAGCATCAGCTGGAGACACGCACGGACTACGAGTCCGACGACTACATGAAGCTCGTGCAGCGCCTTACAGATGCAAATGATCTCTATGCGCGCCGAGGCGGCCTTACGATGCAGGCAGACATCGAGCAGATCCTCACGGGTCTTGGATTTGAGCGCGAACAACTCGACAACCCCCTCAC
>JBIJAX010000052.1:0-14395 GCA_044345485.1 Kapaibacterium sp. (SeqCode) | reverse complement strand
TGTGCCCGTTTCTTTTCGTTAAGGCAAAGATTCCTGCAGATCGTCAGTGTGTATGCCCGAACATTCTCCAAATAAGAAATACGTTCAGCACTCTGAAAGAGCCTCATGAACGTTTCCTGGAACACATCATAGGCTCGGTCTCGGTCTCCAAGAACGCGCATGGTGTATGCAAACACGTTCTGGGAGAGTCGAGAATACAGTTCGGCGAAGGCAACATCGCGCCTGTCAGTGCGCAGAAGCGCATAGAGCTCGGTGTCGGTATATTCGCTGAATGGACTCTGCATGAACTCGTACTAACACGTAACGGGTGAAAATGTTACTTCCGCTATGATTCCTTACGAACTCCGACGAAGCAAGCGCAGAACCGTATCGGTAGAGGTGCGGCCAAGTGCTGCTGTGATCGTGCGGGCCCCCTTGCGATTACCCCTGTACGAGATTGAGCGATTCCTTGCCATTCGACAGGATTGGATAGTCTCGCAGGTGCAAAAAGCCGAACTTCGTCGTGCTGCTCTACCGCAACGTACGCACGAGAATCAGTTCTACCATCGCGGAAATCTCCTCACGTGGGGCTGGCAAGGGGCTGACGTGATCCTTCCGTCAAGAATTAGTAGTCTGGATGCTGGACGCCGATGGGTTGACAACTGGCAGCGGAATGAAGCAGAACAGTTGTTCGCGGGGCTAATACGCGAGTATGTGCCGTTCTTTGGGGTACACGGACTGCGATATGCAGGACTTCGGCTGCGCAAGATGAAGCGCAGGTGGGGTTCCTGCACCCGCACAGGCGTGATTACGATCAATGAGCACCTAGTTAGGGTTCCCGAAGTATGCATTCGGGGTGTGATCGTTCACGAACTCTGTCATCTGGTACATATGGACCACGGAAAACAGTTCCGCCAGCTTGTGGCGGAGGTATACCCGGAACACAAGCTGGCGGATGATTTACTTGATTGCTGGACGAGTGTCTTAGGCGCTAGCGCAGATTTCGTCGAAGGCTGACGTAAGGGAAGCAGCGATCATGTCTGGAGAGCGGCCTTCAATGTGATGGCGTGGCATAAAGCCTACGAGTTCGCCATCGCGCAGCAGAGCAATTGCTGGACTCGACGGCGGCATGCCTGTGAAGTACGAGCGGGCACGATCTGTTGCTTCAAGGTCTTGTCCGGCAAACACCGTTACAATGCGGTCTGGGCGCGTAGCATGCTGAAGCGCCTTTGCCACACCAGGACGTGCTCCACCGGCCGCGCAACCACAGACAGAGTTTACAACAACCATGGTAACGCCTGGTTGCTTCATTGCAGCATCAACATCAGTTGCAGTAAGTAGTTCTTGAACACCCAAACTTGTGAGCTCTTCGCGCATTGGTTGAACGAGCATTGGATCGTATGGCATGATATCAGTCTCCTTGTGAATCGTTTGAATTGAGAGCGTGTTTGAGATACTCCATCCCAAGCGGACCAGCGATGAGAGGGAAGTCTATTGCAAATTCATCGCGCTTGGTGGCATCGAGTTCGAATGTCTTCTCGAGAAAAGGCACTGCAGAAATTGGCTGTCCGGCGGCACAGAGTGTTTTCGCTGTGGCATAGTATGCATCGGCCCACATAGGCTGAATGCGAATGCATTCGTTGAAGCCATGGAGTGCCTCAAGAACATCGCCCATCTCAAGTACGGTCGAAGCATAATCATACCAGCACTCTGCATCGTTCGGCTGAAGTTCCAGCGCCTTGCGGTACGCGGCAATGGAGTCATCGGTTCTGCGAAGGTTAAACAGCGCATCAGCCTTGGCATACCATAGATCCGAGTAGTCCGGCTCAATGGCCAGTGCTGCGTCGTAATCTGCCAGCGCCTTTTCGTGTTGTTCAAGGGCGTCGTAACATGTGCCCCTTCCGTACATCGACTGAGCATGCTGAGCGTCAAGCGCTATGGCCTTGGTAAAATGCTCAATTGCTTCGGTGAACCGACCGGATTCTTCTAAAGATGACGCGAGGTTGTGCACTACTTGTACGTCAGACGGATCTGACCTGTGGGCTTCCATGTATGCAACGATAGCTTCATCGTTTCTGCCAAGTCCTGCATAGGCATTGCCCATGTTAAACCACGCATTCACGAAGTCGGCATTGATCGTGGTGGCAAACTCATAACTCCGGATTGCCTCGCGATGAGCACCTTTCTTGCCGTAGATCACGCCGCGGTTAAACCAAGCGTTTTGATCATACGGATCATTGTTGATGAGTCGGTCGTAGATCTCAATAGCTTCTAGATAACGTTCCTGACCTTCATAGCAGATTGCAAGTTCAAAGAGCGCATCCCGCTGATGGGTTTCTTGACGTGACAGGTATGTAAAGATCTTTATAGCATCATCATACTTTGCATGCCGCTCAAAGATTACTGCCTTCGTAAAGAGCGCATCGAGATTTGCAGGGTCGATAGATAATGCCATGTCGATAACCGACCGTGCCTCATCGAGTCGGCCAAGCTGCTCCAGGGCTATGCCACGGTTAACGGTAATCTCAACATCTACGGGGTCAAGCTCGGCGGCTCTATCATAAGCTTCTAGCGCTTCTTGCCAACGTCCGAGCGTGCCGTACGTCATTCCGAACTTATGCCAAGCATCGGTTGAGTAGGGGGCTTTCTCTGTCCACATCTTCGCAAACGTCAAAGCGTCTTCGTACTTAGACGTTTCCAGACAGTACTGAACGATGGCCTCTAGCGACTCAATCGTAGGACTTCCGTTCTGCCAGTTCCCACTGCGCACCGACTCACGAAATCGACGCAGTGTCTCATCAAGCTCCTGCTTGTTGAGTTCTTCTGGTTCGTCGTCGTAGTCAAAATCCATCATGGTGGTGCTCCGCCTGCAATGTTACGGATCGCCGGCGACTTCGAACACCAGGAACTTGAGGTACTGTGTCTCTGGCATGGCCAATAGCACGGGGTGGTCTGGGGCCTGCGAACCGCGGTGAACAAGACGCAGACGTTTACGGATTCGTGCAGACTCGCGGTAGATGATATCAAGCAGGTCGTGCTCAGGCACCAGCTGCGTGCAGGAGGCGCTTACAAGCAGTCCACCGGGTCTCAGAAGCTTCATAGCCGTCCGATTCAGCTCGGCATAACCGGCCTGTGCGCCCCGTATCGCCGAGCGTGATTTTGCGAACGACGGAGGGTCTAAGACAATGATGTCCCACGTGCGCTCCTGCTGCACATGCTCGCGCAGGAGGTCGAACACATTTGCCTTTTCGAATCGGCAGTTGGACAGTCCATTGATCTCCGCATTGCGCGTGGCAGCCTCGACGGCAAGCGCAGAACTGTCTACACCCACTGCTTCAGTTGCACCGCCAAGGGCCGCGTTGAGTGCAAAGCCCCCGACATTACAGAAACAGTCCAGTACGGTCTTGCCCTTCGAGAGCGACCCCACCACTCTGCGGTTGATCTTTTGGTCCAGGAAGTACCCTGTTTTTTGTCCAGTTGCAAGATTGATTTCTAGCTCAAGTCCATTTTCGCGAAACCGCACTACATCCGGCACAGTGCCCCATACAACGGCATCAACGAGGTCGAGTCCTTCTTTCTTGCGGGTTTGCGCAGTATTCTTCTCGATGATCCCCTTAACGTCCGGAAAGATTTCCCGCAACGCCTCAACGATATGGGGCTTACGGACATCCATTCCGGCAGAGAGCATCTGCAGCACAAGGTAATCGTTGTACTTGTCGATGATGAGTCCGCTTAGCAGATCTGCTTCGCCAAACACCACACGATAGCCCTCTTCATTCGGCAGCATGCGATCGCGCAGGGATTTGGCCTGACGTATTCTCTTGACGAAGAACTCGGTATCGGCGCGCTCTTCTTCGCATGCCAACATGCGCACGGCGATCTTCGATAGGGGGTTGTAGAACCCCGTTCCAAGCGATGCGCCATCATGCGCGCTCACACGCACAAGCGTTCCAGGCTCCGCATCTGGGGCGTGGCTTAGCTCGTCTTTGTATACCCAGAGGTGACCCTCCTTGATGCGGCGCTCCTCGCGAGGCCGTAGCGTAAGTGTAAGCATGTGCAAATGTAGGGGCAAATAAAAAAGGCGAGCCATACAGCTCGCCTTGCGATGTTATTGAGCCAACTGCCGGACTTGAACCGGCGACCTGCTGATTACAAATCAGCTGCTCTACCAGCTGAGCTAAGTTGGCGACCCCCGTAAAGGGACTGCGAAAATACGCGACAGATTGAAAAATCCAAAACCTAGTTCATCAAGGGTGCTACAGATGCGATTCGATCATCTCACACCAGATGTGGCCAACTAGGATGTGCGACTCCTGTATCCGAGCCGTAACGGTTGAGGGAACAATCACCGATGCGTCGCAGAGATCCTTGAGCGGGCCTCCTGAGCCCCCTAGTAATCCGATAACGGTTAGGCCACTCTTGCGAGCCTGTTCTGCTGCCCGCACGATGTTGGGTGAAGTACCGCTTGTGCTGATCGCAATGAGCACGCTGCCTGGTGTGCCGAATGCCTCTACCTGACGTGCAAAGACATTCTCAAATCCGTAATCGTTGCCGCCGGCAGTGAGTACGCTGCTGTCAACGGTTAGGGCAATAGCAGGTATTGCCCTGCGATTGACATCGCTTCGATACCTCACAACGAGTTCTGCAGCGATATGCTGCGCATCAGCGGCACTGCCACCGTTGCCGCACAGCATAATCAGGTTGTTGGATGTAACTGCTTTAGCCAATACGATGCCACAGGCATGCACGGCGTCTGCACACTGCTCTAGGAGCAGCTGCTTGGTTTCGATAGACGCCTGGATGGCGTTACGCACCTGATTGGGTGTGAGCGGTTCTGGCATTCACAAAGTTACGGGCTACAACGGCAGTTACCACGATGATACCGCCAACGATGGCCGTTGTGGATGGAGTCTCGCCCGTTACAAGTCCAACCCAAATAGGGTTGAGTAAAGGCTCGAGCACAGTGATCAAGACCGCCTCTATCGCCGACACATGTGCTAAGGCCCATGCATAGAGGATGTAGGAGACGCCCAATTGAAACACGCCAAGGATGATTAGGCGTGTTAGCGCATCAGCATCTACAGCAAGGGAGCCGGTAAGGGGCAGGCAAACGATAGCAGTGAGAATGTTGCCCAGAATGATGCTCTCAGTTGTTGATTTGCCGCGTTGTGCGCGCATGCAGAGCGCAACACCGGCAAAGGCAACGCCACTTGCTACAGCGATGATGTTACCCGTTACGGCACCCGGTGTGAGTGTGTCGAGAAAGAACACCACCATGCCCATCATCACAATCGAGACAACTGCAATGTCCGTTGCACGAAGACGTTCCCGCGCAACAACGGTACTAAACAGCGCTACCCACACTGGGGCAGTGTACTGCAGCAGGATGGCATTGGCAGCCGTGGTAAACTTTGTTGCCATCACGAAGAGAATTACCGTGAGGGCGTAGCTGATAATGCTGCCGATCTGCGCAATGCTCCATGACGGACGAAACGCACGCTCGCGCATCAGGTGCCATGCCAGCATAACGCATGCTGCAATTGCGCTTCGAGATCCAGCTATGGCAAGTGGCGAAAGCGGTATGGTTTTGATGAGCATGCCGCCAGTACTCCAGAGCAGAGCGCAGAGAATGAGCGCAAGAAGTGCCTGACTATGGCGTGACGTCATCGAATGAACTGCGACTGACGCTTCGTGTACACGCGAGACTCGAGCTTGTTAAGGCCCTGAATAGCCGTGTAGAACTGTGTCGTTGAGGTGCTCAGAGAAACAGGAGGGAACCTGCTATCGAGCGGTACTTCGTACGAAAACTCTGCCACTAAGGAACCCGTCATTGGCGCATTGGCACCCGGAACCTTGATGGAAAATGATGGTGCTTCTGCGCGCGCCGTAACGATTCCCGTTGCTAGAGCGCCACTGCTATCGATTCGAGAAAAGGTAACAGTGCCGTCGAGCTTCTTCATGAGCCTAGACTGCTCTTTGCCCAAGACCTTTCGAAAGGCCTTGACGTTCATCTTCCAAGACTGTCCAAGAGCTACAGGTTTCTTTGCATCAAGGACGTCTCCTGTTCGAGAGCCCCCTTCACCAAGAACAACATTCGAGAGCAGTGCTGAAACGGTATCATGCACAGGTACATCATTCACCGTAAATACACTGCCTGAGTCAGAAAACCAGCACCGTACCTTGGTGCCCGTTGGGAGCACATCAAAAGTGTCTGTGTTAGTCCGCAATTGGAAGTTGCGTATCACAATGTGCTTCTCTTTCTCTTGACCATCTACGGTTACACTGATCACCTTGCACTGCGCTGTAAGCAGGATGGATACGATGTCTGTGGTGTCTCCGCGCATGATGTTGTCGCTGTATATACTGGTGCGCGACTGCTGCTCATAACTGGTCTTGAGCAGATACTGGTCGTATTCCTTAATGCCTCGTCCGAGTTTAAGTTGATATGTCTGCTGCGCATAAGCTGTTGCAGAGACGGCAAGTAAGCCGAGGATGATCAGGGCCTTACGAAAAGAGCGTGTTGTGTGCATATCTGCGAATGTATGTCTTGACGTCGAACTTTCGTGCGCATCCGTTGGCATTCATGTAACGGATCTTGCCGTATACAGGACGTTCGAACCATGCTCTGTCGTGCACGCCCCCTATACTCCAGGCTACTCCAACGTAGCCGTTCGGGTCGCGTCCGTCGAGTGCATAGGCATCGTTGAGGTAGATACCAAAGGCAAGGGCTTCTTCGGGAGTAGAGCTCCACTCGAGCAGTTTCTTGGCCCAATACATGCGCATGAATCCGTGCAAGCGTCCGGTGGTTGCAAGCTCGCGCTGTGCAGCATTCCAGAGCTCGTCGTGGGTTGTAGCATGTTCCCACTGCTCAAGGGAGTACATGTAGTCACGAGGATCATTGCGATGATCATTCAGGGTTTGCTGCGCCCATGAAGCAAGGCCTGCAAATGAGTCGTAGTTGTCGTTGTAGAAGGTGAAGTTATCGGAGAGCTCTCGCCGAACGATCAGCTCTTCGAGAAATGCATCTACGGGATCATCTTCGGCGCCAGTGCTGCCAATGCGAGACACCTCGAGTGCAGCACGCTGAGGAGCTAGCTGACCAAAATGGAAGTATGGCGAGAGGCGCGACTGACCAACCTTCGTGGGGTCGTTTCTGTCGCGATATGTTTCTATACGGCCAACGAATTCAGCCAGCGCCTGTTCTGATGCACTCTGACCCGGCGTGATCCAGGATACGGGGCTTATCGAGGTGTTGACGCGTAGCGAAGTCCGCACATGCGTCCAGTCGATTGGTTGGCGTCCTGCACCATAGGCCGATTCTTGCCTCACGACATCTGGGAACTCCACGAGAAACTGTGGCAACAGCTTTTTGAGTTTTGGACGCAGCGTATACGCCGCGAATTCCTGCTTGGGCGAAGCGTGCCAACACGGAACGATGTTGTGTGCATCTACTTGATGCATGGGGACGGATGTTGCGCTGATCACTGCATCAAGCCACTGTTTTTTTATGCGCAATGGCTCAAAATCTGTGACAACCAGAGATGGCTTGCGATCTTCGATCCATGGTACGAGCACGTCAGCGGGCGCGCCAAGCAACAGAGTAAACGGGATATTGAGAGCAACGAATTCTTGTTCGAGCTCTTCGAGCCCCTTGATCATGAATTCGTACTGACGCAGCGCTGCATCAAGAAATGTGGGCACAAGACAGAACACCGCCTCAACATGCGTGCCCCGGCTTAGGGCTTGTTCCTGCGCATGAAGCAGGGCCCAGTTGTCGCGAGTGCGACGGTCGCGGTTGACCCAGTACACTACTGGACCTTGGGCAGATGCGGATCTATCGGGCGTAAGATCCCGAACGCGTTCTGGTTGGACGGACATGGTAAGCGCCTTTACTGATCGTTGTCGGTGTACTCAACAACGGCGCCAGAGATAACGTTCTCATCGTGTTTCACCGCTGGGCGCTGGAAGCGCTTGATGAGCATGGAAATGCCAATAACGACGAGTATCAACGGCCAGAACAGGCCCCAGAATGAGCTCACAATATCGAGCTTCCGGAGCTGAATGATACCAAAGACAACCGTCATGATAAGCGTCCACTTAACGGTGCCAATACCGGCTAGAAGCCGCACGGCATAGAATAGGATTACCAGTGACGGCCACCACATGGAGATCTGCATCCACATCGATGGTTCTCCAAGCTGCGCCATGATCATCGCGATGCCAACAATGAGAAGCGAGCCCCCTAACAGCGCTCCGTTGACGCGCTGCTTACGGATGAATTCTTGCTTCATCCGCTCGAGGTCACCCATCGACTGAAAGTTGAACTGCATCATGGTTGTATGCTCGTGTTAGGCTTGCGTTGTGCCGCACTCTTCGCAATCTGGGCATTCCGAATTATGCTTTGCCATCGACTTTTCAAATGCAACGATTGCGTTCACCACTTCGTGGATGTGCGCCTCAGGCAGCTCTGGATAGATCGGCAAGGCAAGCACCGTAGCGGCAAGGCAATCTGAGATCGGGAAGTCCTGGTCGTTGCAGTTCAGACTTGCAAAGCACTCCTGACGGTGAAACGGCACAGGATAATAGATCTCACTGCCAATGCCCAGCTCTGCGAGGTGCGCGCGCAAGGCATTGCGATGCGCTGAACGAATTGTAAACTGATTGAAGATGTGGTTGTCGGCAGAGGTACCCTCATGCACTGCCTTGGGTAGCAGGACGAGATCGTTTGGACCAAACGATGTACTACCCGGACCCGAGCTCACACCTGCTTCTGTAAACAGCTTTGTGTAGAGTGCAGCATTCTTACGTCGAGCGGCATGCCACGACGGTAAGTGAGGAAGCTTTACACGGAGTACAGCCCCCTGCATCGCATCAAGTCGGAAGTTGCCTCCCATGATCTTGTGATAGTAACGGGGCTCCATGCCGTGATTGCGGATCTGCTTTAGGCGCACTGCCATGGCATCGTCGTTGGTTGTGACAAGGCCGCCATCACCAAATGCACCAAGGTTCTTGGTAGGGTAGAATGAGAAACAGCCGATGTGGCCGATCGACCCTACGCGACGTCCGTCTGCTGTCTGCGTACCGATTGCTTGCGCGGCATCTTCAATGATCGGGATGTTGAACTCAGCGCTAAGTGCCATCAGGGCGTCCATATCAGCTGCCTGACCAAACAGGTGTACCGGAACAATGGCCTTTGTGCGGGGAGTAATGGCCTTACGTACGAGGTCTACGTCGATGTTATACGTCACATTATCTACGTCCACAAACACCGGTGTAGCGTTAAGCCGCGCAACACAGCCCGCCGTGGCAAAGAAACTGAACGTTGGCACGATCACTTCGTCGCCCGGACCAATGTTCAAAGCCATCATCGCCATCAGAAGAGCATCTGTTCCACTGGAGACACCAATAGCATGCTTGACTCCAAGGTAGGCTTCGAGTTCGCGCTCAAGGGCATCTACTTCTGGACCCAGAATGCAGGCTTGCGACTCGGCCACGCGAATAAGTGCGGCATCGATCTCTGTCTTGAAGGCTTGGTACTGTATTTTTAGGTCCAGCAATGGAACGGGCATGATCAACTTTCGGACGGAAATGAATTCCACAAAATTACAGAGAATGGATCGACGGTCGTGGATGCGGTCGATTGTCGCTATAGTAGGCGCTCTTGGAACCGCCGTTGGTCTTGAGAGGTTCCTTTCGCCGGAGGGGCGCGTGGGCAGCAGAACGTTCCGTGTTGGACGTGTAGATGATGTCCTTGCCGACGGGGCTCGCACAACCATTCAGCTGGAAGGGAAGTCCATTCTGATTTCGAGAAGGGGCGAGCAGGTCATCGCATTTGACCTCACGTGCACCCATGCGGGATGTCCGCTGGCTTACAACGCCAAGGGTGGACGCATCACATGCGCATGCCATGGCGGGGCGTTCGATCTTGACGGCAAGCCAGTGGCGGGTCCGCCAACGGTTCCGCTAACACGTCTCGAATGTGCGATTGATAACGGCGACCTCCTCGTTCACATCTCAGGCACGCAGTCATGAGCAGCGATACGCCGTCATTTTTGTCACGTGCATCGCGTAATGGTGGTATCCTCGTTGCCTCGTTGATACTGGTGCAGGCTATCACGGGCATTCTGATGTCCATGTACTATGTCCCTTCTGATGCACCCGCTCGCACGGTAGACGGCAAGCCCCTTACGATAACATCGTCGATACGGATCGATACCGTTGGACGGTTTGTAGACACAATCAACACCGACGGACGCATCGCGCTGGTTCCTGCACGAGCCGGAGAGCTCACGCCAAGCCAGGCCGCTGCAAGCGTGAACGTCTCTATAGAGAACGCACCATTGGGTGGCTTTGTACGATCGCTGCACCAGCACACAGCCACAATGCTCGTGGTGGTAAGTCTTATCTGGGCTGCCGTGCTGGGATTTTCCGGGGTGTATGCAAGTAATGCTCGGCTCTGGCTAACGTCCATCGGTATCGCTGTGCTTGCCCTTGCTCTTGCGTGGACGGGGCGAGTGCTCCCCGATGATGTGTATTCGATGATCTCCCGCACGATTGTAAGCAATGAACTCCAGCAAGCCCCTTTGGGAGGATTTATCACGAAGGTGCTTGGGCTGTTTCGGGACGAGCTCTCGCTTTCACGTACGTACATCATGCATGCGCTCGTGATGGGTGGGGGGATCGTGGTTTTGGGGTGGCGTGTATTCAGTGTCACGGTACCTCGGGCGAGCCACCGGCTCGCCCTTACCTTCATTGCTGCCATTAGCTCGGGATTTCTTGCCGTTGGTTCTGCGCTCCACACGTATCCGGTGCGTGATGCGATCAGGGGATTGTCAGGGGGCGAGCAGGTATACGCCTGGTGGACCATTATGCCGATCCACGCGTGGGCGGTGTGGCTGGGGGCTGAGCTGGCGGGAATTGTGGGACTTGCGGTGCTTATCAAGCTCTTAACGATGCCGTTATGGTATGATAAAATGAGCCCCCTGTATGCAAAAACACTGATTGCTGGTGTGTCGCTGGCAATGGTACTCGCATACATGTTCGGCAATTGACGAACGTTTCGCAGTTTTGCAGGCCTAAATTCGAACTTTCCCCAACCTATTCGTTCTACGAGGATCACACGTATGTTGATTGGCGTACCAAAGGAGATCAAGCCGAGTGAGAAGCGTGTTGCTCTCACCCCGGGCGGTGTTGAAACACTTCGTCATCACGGTCATGACGTTATCGTTGAAACCAATGCTGGTATCGGCAGTGGTTTTACGAACGATGATTACATCGCGGCTGGTGCGAAGATCATCGATACGGCAGCAGAAGTGTTTGCGCAGGCAGACATGATCATGAAGGTTAAGGAGCCGATCGCTCCTGAGTATAATCTTATCCGCAAGGGTCAGACGCTGTTCACATACTTCCACTTTGCAGCTTCGCGCGAACTCACAGAGGCCATGGTTAAGAGTGGCGCAACGTGTATCGCCTACGAGACAGTTCAAAAGTCAGACGGATCACTCCCGCTGCTTATCCCGATGTCGGAAGTAGCCGGCCGTATGGCACCGCAAGAGGGCGCGAAGTACCTTGAGCATCCGATGGGCGGACGTGGCGTCCTGCTTGGCGGCGTGCCAGGAACAAAGCCAGCAAGCGTTATCGTGCTTGGTGGTGGTGTTGTAGGAACAAACGCAGCGAAGATCGCTGCAGGTTTTGGTGCTCGTGTTACAATGTTCGACACGAACCTCTACCGCCTGCGCTATCTCGATGATGTAATGCCGAAGAACGTGATCACACAAATGTCTACCAAGGCCAACATCCGCGAAGCCGTCAAGACAGCAGACCTCGTTATCGGTGGTGTGTTGATCGCCGGCGCAAAGGCTCCGCACCTCGTAACGCGCGACATGCTCAAGACGATGCGCGAAGGTTCCGTGATCGTTGACGTTTCTGTTGACCAGGGTGGCTGCGTTGAAACATGTAAGCCAACGACACACGCGGATCCAACGTACGTTGTTGATGGTGTTGTGCACTACGGTGTTGCTAACATGCCGGGCGCAGTACCGTATACATCAACGATAGCTCTTACCAACGCAACATTGCCATACGCAGTGCAGCTTGCCAACCACGGTTGGAAGGATGCATGTAAGGCCAGCAAGGAACTCGAGCTTGGTCTCAACGTCGTAGACGGCAAGGTTGTCTACGAAGCGGTAGCCGAGGCCTTTGGCATGGAATATGTACCGATGGAAAAGTGCTGGTAAGCAGCAGCTGACATACGCAAAATGATAGGGGCCCCATGTGGGCCCCTTCTTGTTTATGTTGCATGAAATGGACACCAGAACTTTAGGTAAATGATGAATACGCTACTAACCTTCCTCGTCATGCTCGTCCTGCTCAAGGTGCCCTTAGCCGCACAGGAACAAGGTATGCCGCCTGTGGGCTCATATGTGAAGATAACCAAGCGAGACGGGGCAGAATATCTTGGCAAACTTGTTTCGATTGATGACCGCGAGGTGCGTTTAGACTCCACGGTGATTGGATCCGTTGTTGTTCCACGATATCTGATCAACCGCATTCGAGGGGGGTATTCATCCTTGACAGAAGTAGTCGAGCGTGCTGAGCGCCAGGACAGATTTTCGACGCGCTACTTTCTTACGACGAATGGATTCTCCAATGCCGAGGATGGTTCGTACATCCTCTTCAATTGGTATGGTCCAGACTTTCAGTTCGCACTCTCAGATCATCTCACTGCTGGAATTCTTACAACGTGGATCGGTTCTCCAATAGTAGGCTCGTTGAAGTACAGTGTCTCTATCAATGATGAGCTTCACGGGGCTATTGGTGTCCTCGCCGGTACCAGCGGATGGTTAGGCCTTGGCCTATATTTCGCGGTACCCTATGGATCGGCTACGCTCGGATCGCGTCTGAACAACATCACCGTATCAGCAGGATACGGAGTAGTGAGTGTCGAAGGCGAAACAAATTCTCGAACTCTGGTATCGGTCGGTGGAACAACCCAGATCTGGGGCAGACTTGCATTTGTATTCGACAGCATGATTCTTCCCCAAGTGAGCGATACTCGTGGCACGCTGATGTTTGCGACACCCGGTATACGCTGGTTTGCTTCCAACACTACGGCGTTTCAGTTCGGTTATCCATTCTACTATGTCAAGGATGGCAGCACGAACGTTTACGGTGCAGCTCCGTTTCCAACCTTTGGTGTTTTTGTAAGGATGTAATGCCATGAAGAACAACCACATCATCCTTGCATTTGCAATCCTGCTATGCAGCGCCGTTGCCGTCGTTGCTCAAGACGCAGGTCCTGACTCCACAAAGACCGTCGAAGTTGAGAAGAACGATCGGTCTATCATTGTTGGGCGCATCGTCTCGATCGATGCCAAAGAGGTTGTGATCGTAACACAAAGCGGACGCCAATATGTGCCAAAGCACGAGATACGAAGGATTGGTACGCCGTCGCCCCAGCAACTGCGCAGCCAAGAAATGGGACAGACACCCTTTGGTGCATACTATGGATTTACGCAAGGAGCACTGCCGCACGAGCCGGACCAGGGGCACTTACAGATAACGCCGTTCAGCGCAGACTTCGAACTCTACCTTACCGATCGCCTCTCAGTCGGATTGCTTTCTTCAGTTATCTCCGCACCGATCATTGGTAGAGCAAGCTATACCTTTAGTTCACGCGGCGACGTGCATTTTTCAGCAGGGGGCTTTGTTGGCTGGGGAGGAAGTGTAGCACGGCACAATGCGATTGCTATGCCGACGGTATCGGTCACAAAGGGTGATTCCCGCAACAGTTTTACGCTAAGTGCAGGTTACGGTGTGAGCACCTTTGTCGCGCAGCTATTCCGATTTGCCGGTGAATATCAACGTGTTGACTACCGCACGGGTGAGCTCGTGACAGACACGATCCTCGAAGCAGTTGATACGAGAGTTAACACACCACGCGCTTGGCTTTCCATTGGCTTGATTGCCGAGGTTTCAAGTTCGATCAGTCTTGTGCTGGACGCTTTCTTTATATCAGATGCTGGGCTGGCCAAACCTTCTACGAACGATGCATTTTACGAGCATGAATACTACCTGCTCAATGGTGAATATTTCGAACGGCTTCTGCCAGTGCCGGGTGTTCAGACATATTCAACAATCATCATCTCACCCTCTATACGCTGGAAGATGAGCTCTCGCACCTCGCTACAGTTTGGTTTCACTGGGTACAAGGGCAACTTCCTTAACCTCGAAGACAACTCGAGTTGGTCGTCGCTACCAATACCAATGGTACAATGGTTTATGAAGCTTTGATCGAGGTAGTCCGATCGATCATCTTCATGGCAATCGTACCTGCAGTGATCACACTGCCGCAGAGGATTAGATGCGGGACCGTTGCGCCGAGAACATAGAGCGCTCCGATGAGTTGGACGACGAT
>JBIJAX010000014.1:0-44548 GCA_044345485.1 Kapaibacterium sp. (SeqCode) | reverse complement strand
TATTTCGAACGGCTTCTGCCAGTGCCGGGTGTTCAGACATATTCAACAATCATCATCTCACCCTCTATACGCTGGAAGATAAGTTCTCGCGCCTCGCTGCAGTTTGGTTTCACAGGGTATAAGGGCAACTTCCTTAACCTCGAAGACAATTCGAATTGGTCGTCGCTACCAATACCAATGGTACAGTGGTTTATGAAGCTTTGATCGAGGAAGTCCGATCGATCATCTTCATGGCAATCGTACCTGCAACGATCACACTCCCGCATAGGATTAGATGCGGGACCGTTGCGCCAAGAACGTAGAGTGCTCCGATGAGTTGGACGACGATGATCGTGTAAAGAAGACGAGCAATTGATAATCTATGCCAGCGTGAGATAACCCATGCTCCCAATGGCGCAAACACCAGCACAACAGGGGCTGCTGCTATCCATGCATGATATGTCTGTTGATTGATATCAGAAAGAACAACGCCGTGATAAAAGAATCCCACAACTGTGATGATCGACATCAGGACTACAGACGTTGGGGTGGCAACTTTCTCGTCTAATCCATACCACAACGTGAGCATGCAGAATGTTACAAGGTCTACACCATTGCCAAAGATCGAGGTAGCTACTCCACCAACGAAGCCAGTGAGCAGTAGCCTCAGCACATCGGGGAGTGCCAGCTGAGCTGGAAGATTTATCAGAACGATTCGGGATGCATTTCTATTGGCCAGCCAAAGCCCAATTCCGAATGCCATCCATAGAGAGACAAAAAACAGCTTTGTCGTAACAGGTTCAAGGAGCGGCACAATGAGATGTGTCCCTAGAATCAGTCCCAGGATACCACCAAGGGCGGGAACTGTAATACCCTTCCATTCGATGGGGATGTTTCTACCAATGATGAGCAGGCTGGCGGATACCATACCAACGCTTTGGATTGCGAAGGAAAAATTCCGAGCGTCATCTGGCGGAATGTGCAGGATAAGGGTAAACACAGGGAATGCGATTGCTCCGCCCCCTTCAGCACTTGCTCCGGCAATGAATGAGCCGAACATCATCGTAAGAGATGCAGGCCACCATGAGAGGATTTGGCTTAGCGTGCCCGTGGTGATAACGTATGCGCCTACGCCAATGAGCACGGCACATGCGAAGGCGGCGTAGTATCGAAGCTCATGCACCATCGCTGACTTATTCCTCTGCATTAACAAGCATCTTAAGAAATGAGATGATGGTGTTCTGATTTGAGATGATAACCTGCTGATTCTGAATAATTGTCTGCTGATTGCCAACCACGTTCTCAAAGCCGCTTGATATCGTAGCCTGTGTCTCGGTTACAAAGCGTTGGTTTTCTGAGAGGATGTTTTGAGAGTGTGCCAGACGGGCTTCATTTGTTGCCGCTGATTTTTGAGATTCAGAAATCAGCTTCGACAATTGTAGGATACTCTCTGAAAGCTTCGTCATTTCATCGTCTGCGTTTGCCATGTGACTCGTTGATACGTGTGCGAATACGTGCAATATCAGATTTCCTGATCAGATCCTTCAGCTCCAGATGTGTCACTCTTGGGAGGCTTGAAGTTTCCTGCGCTACGCTCTTCATAAGGCGCCCTACATGCTGAACCGAAAACGACACTCCAAACAAGCGTTTGATTGCCCGTTGAACCAGAGATCTATTCCATGAGTCCGCATCGATTCCATGGTCACGTGGTGTATCCTTGAGCAAGGCCCGCAGGAGCATTTGGTGGCGCTTGGTAAGACGTGGTGTCGCGCCCGTCCTTGGGGTTGATACCAGACCCGTAGCGCCCTGCTGTTTGTATGCTTTTATCCACTGGCTCACTGCAGCAGGACTAACCTGAAGAGCGTGAGCAATGTCCATTATTCTCCAGCCTTCCTCACGGAGCTTGACTGCGCGAATACGTCGGCGCTGTAAAATATCTGACGTAAGACTTGGTGCCACTCCCCAAATTAAGGAACATATGTTCCTTACGATTGCAAGCAGTGCAACTTTGCGCGGATGTTTGCCTTCGGATATTGTAACAATAACTATCAGGAAGCATCATGAAACATTGGTTCGCAATTGCAGGCATAACGTGTTTGGTGGCTTTAGGAGCCACGGATCTTCGTGCTCAGGGCTGTGTTGCCGTGCGTGGAGGCGGAATGTGCAGCTCGACTGCTGGTGGTGCCATCAACCTGCACAAGGGGGAGTGGAATCTGTTTTCGAGCGTCCGCCATTTTGAGTCGTTTCGCCACTTCCGCGGAGATCATGAAGAAGCCTTTCGTGTGCAGCAGGGTACAGAGGTAATCAACATCTCTTCGTTCCTCGACCTCGGCATCAGCTATGGTATCACGGAACGGTTGTTTGCAAGTGCCTTGCTTCCGTTTGTTCATCATGACCGTTCATCGCTGTACGAACACGGTGGTAATCCACGATTTGACTCGGCAGGCGCCCTAATTGGCACATGGGCAGGAGACAGACGTCATACGTTTGCATCCGGACTCGCTGATGTCCGGCTTTCACTCGGGTATTGGCTCTTTGATCCTGCTGAAAGCGAGTACAACTATTCCGTTGCGCTGGGTGTAAAGCTTGCTACAGGAGCGAAGGGGGCAACAGGCACATTCTACAACCAGGGTCCAAACCGTGACCAGATTGCTACGGCAGTTGTCGATCAGTCAATTCAGCCCGGAGATGGCGGCATCGGCTACACGTTCGAGATGCAAGGTATACATCCGATTACCCACGAGTTGAGTGTAGCATCAAACCTCTTCTACATGGCCAACGTCACGAATACAAACGGTGTTCGGCAGCGCACTGCACAGCCTACAGCGGCTCCTGATTCTGCTGAGTATTCCAGTCCAGACCAGTATGCGGCCCGTCTAGGCCTGTTTTACAATTCTATGGATGGTTGGAGCGGATATCTCGGCGGCCGAGTGGAAGGCCTTCCCTCAACAGATCTTGTTGGAGGTAGCGAAGGTTGGCGCAGACCTGGGTATGCAGTTGCTGTAGAGCCAGGTTTTGGATATGCAACCAAGGACTTCTCCGTGTTTGCCTCTGTTCCGGTAGCCATTTACAGAAATCGCGTGCAGAACTATATCGACAAGATCAGAACGGCTCAGCGTGGCGTTGAGGTGATTGGTGATGCTGCATTCGCAGATTACCTGATCAACATTGGATTTAGCTATCGTTTTGGTGGCTCTCAGCACGGAATGTGAGTGCGCGACCATGACTCGGAGATGCCAGCACCACAGGCGTCTTTATTCTTACTAGTCGCCGCTTGTTAGCATTAGTCTAAGTGGACAAAGCGGTCAGCGCCCCTTGTCCCAGATCACATCAACTCCATAAAGCGCGAAGGATGGGTCTCTGGTAACCACCGAGAGACCCATTTCTTTTGCTTGGCAGACGATCATTCTGTCAAACGGGTCACGATGATGCCACGGAAGATGCTGCAGTGCCGAGATATGCTTGATGGACATCTCCAGCAGCTGGATTCCTGAATCTGCATTCGCACGTGTTACAAACCGGGCCAGGTCGTTATCCGCCAGCTGTAGTTTGCTGATAGATACCTTGATAGCGATTTCCATCATCGATGCGGTGCTAACGTAGACTGGGCCAGGATGTTCAGTCAGTAAGTCCCGCACGAATGGCGAGAGTCGTTGTGGGTCGGCCACAGTCCACAGCCATGCGTGCGTATCAAGCAACAGTCCGATAGTATTCGATGCCATCACGCATCCTGCGGCATGTAGTCTCGGAAGTCTGCCAGTGGTTCATCAAAATCTGATGCCATATAGACAACACTTCCTTCTGCGCATCCAAGAACACGCTTTGGATTCGTTGCAGCATACGGCACCAACCTGGCCACAGGGCTGCCGCTGCGGGCAATAACAACCTCTTCGCCGCTTTCTACGGCCAGAAGTAACTGAGATAAGCGTGTCTTTGCGTCGTGAACGTTAACAACCGTCATGGCAGGTTTAATCATGGTTAGCTAATTGATGTGACTAATTTAGGAGCATCGTAGCTGCATTGCAATTCTTTGTGCCTTCGCAAATGGTAAACGTGACATCGAGCCAATGCGTAGACTAGATTTGCAGGTAGATGTCTACCGCATACACCACTAGCCCCTTACGCTATTACTGCGGACTCATCTTGCCGTTAACGGCATGGATGGGTTTGGAGTGGGGCGGGTATTGGACAGTGCTAACTGCTGCCGTTGCATTTATCGGGTTACCACTAGCCGACACTCTGCGGGGTATTGACAACGATTCACCATCGCCCACGGAGATCGCTGATCTTGAGCAACGGTGGTCGTATAGGTTCGTTCTCTACGTGATCGTAGCCACCCAGACAGCGCTGCTTGTGCGTGCATGTGTTGTATGGTCGGTGAATGAGTTTACCCTATTCGAGCACGTGTTTCAGGTCTTGGGAATTGGAGTTGTAACTGGAGGACTCGGCATAACGGTAGCCCACGAACTTGGGCATCGCAGCATATGGTGGGAGCGCCTCTTAGGATACGTGCTACTAACGGAAGTGTGGTATGCACACTTTGTTGCAGAGCATGTGGCAGGACATCACAAAAATGTTGGCCGCGTGGAGGATCCAGCAACCGCGCGTCTAGGTGAAAACGCATATGTATTCATCATGCGCAGCGTTGTGCAGAGTTGGTTCCACGTATGGCGCCTGGAGGCGCAGCGATTGCGTAAGCTAGGTAAAGCCCCGTATGGAGTTAGCAACCGCATGTGGTTCTGGTGGCTAAGCTCTCCAGCGCTTACAGTCATGCTTGGCTTGATAGGGGGCTGGCACGTTGCAGCACTCTTTACTGCTCAAGCCATAGTTGCATTCGTGCTCTTAGAGCTTGTGAACTACGTTGAACACTATGGTTTAGAGCGCAAGGAAATCAAGCCCGGCATCATCGAGAAGTTTGCTCCCCAGCATGCGTGGGAGTCGCGATATGTTGTTTCAAACTACGTGCTGTTCAAACTTCAGCGTCACGCAGACCACCATCTCTTGCCGCAACGCCGATATCAGTCGCTCCGCGTTCATGATGAAAGCCCGCAGCTTCCGCACGGCTATCCAGCAATGCTGATGATGTCGCTGGTTCCGCCACTGTGGAGGAGCGTCATTCATCCGCGAATCAGAAATAATGGCGTGTACGACTAGCGCCGGGTTCCTCTCTTAGACGGCGAGCCTTGCGAATTCAAGTGGAGGATTTGCATGTCGCATTGGCCATAGGCAGCATTTTCGAAATCCCCGTTGTTCGAGAATGATTGAACAGCAATCACAAATCCCGTGTCGCACGATGATGCTATCGCAACACCTCTGTCGTTCGCACTTCCGCCAATTGTCGTAGTTCGGATGATCTTGCCCTTGGCATCAAGCACGGTAATAAAGGAGTCTTCTTGGCCCTTGTTCATTCGATCAAATGCTTTGTCGTTTGATGTGGTATGGCCAGTAACTACTATTTCGCCATTGGGCTTGACGATTGCAGCTGACGCAACATCGGTCCCTGTGCCGCCCATAACCTGCTTCCATACAATGAAGCCACGCTCATCGATGTTAAGCACGAATGCATCATGCTGTCCAAGTTTCATGTTTGCGAAATCACCATCATTTGATGTCGTAAATCCTGTAATGATGTATCCACGCGCAGCAGAAGGTACTATTGATAGCCCCCACTCTTCGCCTGACCCTCCATATGTTCGAACCCATTCCTTGCGACCCTGCATATCGAGCTTCATCACAAACACATCTGCCTTGCCTTTGTTCAACGCCGCAAAGTCCCGATCATTCGACTTCGTGTATCCAACCACAACGTAGCCGGAATCATGTGCTTTGCTCATTGTTGCAACCCATTCTACATCGCTGCCTCCATAGGTGTTTGCCCACCAGACAGATCCTTCTCCATCAACGCTGGAGATAAACATATCGTCGTCTTCACCTCCAATTGGCTGAAAAATTCCTCCATCTGAATTGGTGTTGCCTGCCACTACTGCGCCACCGTTGCGGGTTGCGATGATCGCCTGACCACGGTCTTTACGTGGACCACCAAATTTTATCATCCACTTTTGCCGGCCATCTTCATCGGTCTTTATCACAAACACTTCTAAATCTCCGATGGCAGTGACGCTCTCGTCGTTACGAAAATCTCGGTCGCTGGAATTTGTATGGCCAGTGATAAAGAAGCCTCCATCGGGCGCTTGAGAAAGTGCAACACCTCGATCGTTGGCAGAGCCGCCGTACGAGCGACTCCAAACGATGTTGCCCATAATGTCAGTCCGTGCAAGAATCGCGTCTTCACCACCCTCATTCATTTTCTTGAATGCACCATCAGTAGAGGACGAATAGCCCAGTGCTGCAACACCACAGTCATTCGTGGGGCATAACGCAGAAACCCAATCATCAGCTGAACCTCCGAGCACAACTGATGAGCTGAAGTCACTTAGAGGGGCTGTGCTACCGTGTTGGACATGGCGTTCTGCATCACGCTCTGACGTTTCATCAGACATACGTATCGGTGAATCTTCTTCATTGCGGCTTGCAACATCACTGCGTAGGATCAATGCATCGTCATGATCCTGTCTGCCGATCGAGGCACGAGAAATGAAATCGCCATCCTTGGAGTTGGTGTATCCTGTCATCACAAAAGCATTTGCGGAGATCGGTGCTATGCACGTACCCCAGTCAAAGCCTGAACCACCATAAACAGACTTCCAAATGAGGTTCCCTGATTGATCCAGATTAAACACGAAGATGTCTTCTTTGCCATGATGAAGACGTTCAAAGTCGCCATCGTCAGAGGTTGTGCATCCTGTTATGAGCAGATGATTATCTGGTGTGGTAACGCTTGATAGGGGGCGATCAACTCCGGAACCACCAAGGCTATTAAGCCATACAAGTTGACCCACACTATCGATGCGCATCGCGAACATATCCGACATGCCACGTTGTGTAAGAGTGAATACACCATCCTTGCTATATGTTTCACCTGCAACGAATACGCCTCCATCATCCATTGTTACTGCCGTGCTTGCCCAGTCGTCGCGCGATCCCCCATACTTGCGAATCCAGAGCCGATTTCCTGTGAGGGATTGGCGAATGACGATTGCATCTCCCTTGGATGCATAGAGCCCCTTGCAATCTCCATCGCTTGAAGCACTAAATCCCGTTATATAGATTGATCGTTTGCGGTCGGTTGAGATAGCCGCTGCTCTGTCATCCTCTGACCCGCCAAAGACTTGCTTCCATTCAAGATCTCCGTTGGCGCGTAGCTTGAACACCACGATGTCGTCGCCACCGCGAGACATACCCGACATCATGCCGTCTTTTGAGTTCGACGTGCCAGCGACGATGACTGAGCCATCTGGCAGCGATGTCGCCGCTACGCCGCGGTCAGCTCCACTGCCCCCGAACGTCTGAAGCCAAATGATGTTGCCGATTCCATCGATCTTCATCACGAAGATGTCCTGCTTACCCTTTGAAAGACCACGAAAATCACCATCGCCAGATTGCGATTCACCTGTTACGACATATGAGTCGTTGCCGACTGGTGTGATGGACATTGCCCAGTCGAGTTCGGAACCCGTGATTGTCTTTCTCCAGGCAACACGGCCGTACTGGGTGAGTCGCGTGATGTAGGCATCACCGTTGCCGTTTGAGTTCTGCGCAAAGTCTCCGTCGTCGGAATACGTGCCCCCTACAACAAGAACATCACCATTAGGTGCAGTACAAATTCCGTTGCCCCATTCGTTTTGGGTTCCGCTGACCAGTGTTTTCCAAGAAGACTGGCTGTATGCTTCAATGCACGTGAGGAGTGTAAACAGACAAACGACGAGAATACGATGGATGTGAAATATCATACAGACCTACCTATCTGAGACGATGTTGTAATGATGTACCTTACCATTCTTCGGCAGACAATTACCATGCCATTTGACGCAGATCAGGGAGCTATATAGTGTACTACCCAGTTATTCATCACAGATTAGCTAGCTGCACCCAGTGCATATGTCTTCATACCCATTCTCGTCGAATTCCGTAGCTTTGCCCTCCATCTGGTCCCGTAGTTCAGCTGGATAGAACGTCAGCCTCCGAAGCTGAAAGTCAGCAGTTCGAATCTGCTCGGGACTACTGAAGAGAAGTACTAGGTACAAAGGGTACAAGGGACAAGGGTACGGATTCGTTGAAATTGCTCTGTACGACTGAATAGTGAAGATGCCCTCAAGCCGTCATAAACGACCGCATACTTACGCTGCCAAGGTCGATGGTTTCGTTGAAGAACTCAATCTCTTCATCTGATTCAATGAGTGAAAGCGCATAGAGCATGGGAAGGTAGTGCTCTGGTGTTGGGATGGCCAGCTGGGCCTCTTTCCCAAGAGCACTGTAGTTGGCCAGTGATGCAAGGTCGCGGGTAGTGATGAGCTCCTTGGAGAGTTCATCAAACTCAACAGCCCATTCGAGGGTGCCACCCCGCCACTGGATCTTGCCAAGGTTGTGGACGATGTTGCCACTGCCAATGATCACAACGCCTTTGCTGCGCAGATACGCAAGCTCGCGCGCTAATTCGATGTGTTGTAAGGGGCTCTTCCGAACGTCCAGACTTAGCTGGAGCACGGGTATGTTGGCTTTCGGGAACATGCGCTTGAGAACGCTCCATGCACCGTGATCTAAGCCCCATTCATGATCCTGTACAATGCGCTGATGCGTTGCTGTGGCAATGTCGCTGGCAAGCTCTGGACTGCCTGGTGCTGGGTACTGCACACGAAAGAGCTCATCGGGGAACCCACCAAAGTCGTGAATGGTCTTTGGCTTTGGCATTGCAGTGATGAGCGAGCCACTTGTTTCCCAGTGCGCACTCACACAGAGTATAGCACGAGGCGTGAGGCTGCGTCCAATGCGCTCCCACTGTTTGGCAAATGCATTGTCTGTGATGGCATTCATGGGATTGCCATGGCCAACGAACAACACTGGCATTCTCTCAGAAGTCTGCTCTGTTGCATCAGGCAGAACATCTGCAAGGTTGCGCACTGAGCCGAGTGCTATCGCAGAGCCGATCATAGCGAGAATGCCACGACGATTCATTTCACCAGGAACTGCATGTTCACAGTGATGTTCGCTGTCTTGCGACGGCTCGTGGTGTTAAACGCGCCGCCCCATGTGTATTCCTCGTCGCTATTGGGAGCAGTAATCTGGAATGTTCCCATGTCTGCATTGTGAAGCTTGCCGAGCCCGCCCTTGGCGTTATCAGCAATAGCTTGAGCGCGCGCTGTTCCATCTGCGGAAGCACGCGCGAGGAGGTCCTTCTTGAGCGCATCAAGCTTCGAGTAGTAGTACTTTGGAACGTCTGACTGGAGCTCAACGCCAAAATTGAGTAGCTCGGAGATCTCGCGGCTTACGAATTCGATATAATCAACATTCTTACTTTCAATCTTAATCGATTGTGTCAGTTGGTAGCCGTCAAACACACGAACGAGGTTGTCCCCAGCTGGCACTTCTTGGTACGCTTTGGTAATGGCGACCGATCCAAATACGATTTCCTTGGGGTTTACGCCCTTGTCAACGAGATACTTGCGGATGATGTCGGCGTCCTTTTTGATCAATGCATATGCAGTGTTGAGCTCCTTGGCCTTGCGCTCAAACTGACCGTTCCATACTATTACGTCGCTGTCAAACTCAACTTGCGCAAGCCCCTTAACGGAGATAAGCTCTCGTTGCGAGGAAACGACTGATGATATCGTTAATGATCCGATAACAGCTGCGATTACGATTGCTGCGGCAAGCAGCGCTGTTGGTAGCCAAGGGCGTTTCATAGAAGTACTCATAGATCTTGTGGTAGAGACAAATTGGTCACATCATTTTCCATGCCAAATCAAATCTTTTTTGTGCGTGCCATAAACAGGCCATCGGTGCCGTTATGGTAGGGGTCCACCTGAAGGAATGCTTGCCCCTTGCCGAGACTCGAGATGGATATCCCATGCGATTCGAAGCAGGGGGCTAGTGGGTCGGGCGCGAATTCTGGGTGTGCTGCAAGGAACTGTTCAATGACGCGCTCGTTCTCCTCGGGCATGATGCTGCAGGTGGCATAGACAAGCACTCCGCCAGGGGCAACCATACTAGCATACTGTTCCAGGACCTGCAGCTGCTTGCGTGCATGACGAGCAAGTGTCTCTGGGGTGATGCGCCATTTAACGGTAGGCAGGCGCCGTACGGTGCCGAGTCCGGAGCAGGGGGCATCTACAAGAACGATATCGGCTTCGAGTGGACGTCTGTTGTTGCGTTGAGATGATGTTTCGATGGTGATCGACCTCAGCCCTGCGCGCTCGGCGCGCTTCGGGATCTCCTTGAGCCGGTTCCATTCGATGTCATGCGCGATCATGCGGCCATGGTCATTCTGTATATCGGCAAGGTGGAGCGTCTTGCCCCCTGCACCTGCACATGCATCAAAGATTACATCGTTCTCACGGGGCGAACACGCATAGCCAATGAGCTGACTGCCCTCGTCTTGAATTTCGACGATGCCGTTGAGGTATAGAGGATGCTGTAAGAGGTTCACACGCTGGTGCACAAGAATAGCCGCAGGAGAAAGCGCCCCAGCAGTTGCATTGATACCTTCGTCGATGAGTTTCTTGAGCACGGCATCGCGAGTTGCTCTGCGGAGGTTAACACGAAGCCCCATGGGAGCAGGAGATTTCATTGCATCCCACACATCTGCGGCATCTTGTGTCCAGCGCTCTGCTGTGGATGCAAGTAGCCATTCCTGCGTGCAAGTGCGGACATGCTGAGGCAACGTTGCTAACCAATCGAGGTCTATCTGGTCTGGTTGCTCCATGAGCATATGGGCTGCATGGACAACATCCTCAAGAGCGTACTTCTGCTGGATGGCTTCGGAGAGCGACAGTGTTCGGAGCGTATGAAAGACGAGTCCGCTAATGAATCTCCGGTCGCTTGCCCCGATGTACTTCTTCGAGCGAAAGTACTCCGACGCTATGGCGTCGCCCGGCTGTGGACTCTTTCGTATGACTCGCACCAGCTCTGCAGCATGGCCGAGTAGTGAGCTTACCTGCATGTGATAACGATCTTTCCGAACTGCTTGCTCTGCTTCATGCGGTCAAAGGCTAACGGGGCTTCTTCGAATGCGAAGACGGAATCAACAACGGGTACGATGTGATGCTTGCTAACAAAGGTTAGCATATCGGCAAAGTTCGTAGCAGTGCCCATTGTAGATCCAATAAGTTGTATCTGCTTCCAGAAGATGCGGTGCAGATTGAGCGACGGCACTGCACCTCGCGAAGCACCGTAAACAACGATACGTCCGCCTGGACGAACAATGTTTACGTAGTCGTTGATGTACTCGCCCCCTACAGAGTCTATGACAAGGTCAATGGGGCCTTCAGCTGTAACGGACTTTGACCATCCATCGCTTGTAACATTATATCCTGCTGAGGCACCAAGCTCTCGTGCACGGGCAATCTTCTCGTCCGACGTGCTGCTTACAAGTACCCTAGCACCCGCTGCGATGGCAAACTGCATTGCTGCCAAGGCTACGCCTCCGCCGATGCCGGTGATAAGAACGGTTTGCCCACCCTTAAGCTCTCCCTGGTGCATAAGCGCTCGCCATGCCGTAACGCCTGCCAGGGGCAATGCCGCCGCCTGTTGATGCGTAAGGTGAGAGGGGGCTTCGTGAACGTACTGCGCCGGAATACAGATTTCTTCGGCCAACGTGCCTTGTGTGGGCATGCCTAGTACAGAAAAACCCGGGCCCTGTGCACGATCATCGCCATCCCAGTTAATCGAAGGGTCGATAACAATACGCTTGCCAACAAGTTCTGAAGCGTCTGGTGCTTCAACTACGGTGCCGCAACCATCCGAGCCAAGAATGGCAGGAAACTCGATCTTGGCATACTTGCCTTCGGTGATGTAGACGTCCCGGTGGTTCAGGGCAGCTGCAAGGACACGTATACGCACACTCCCAGGCTCACACACGGGGCTCGATACATCCTGCACGCCGAGTCCTTCGGCATTGAGTACGATGGCTTTCATGTCCGCAATTTACTCCGTAGGTTTGTTCCGATGTTATTCGCACGAATGATCAGCACCATACTCCTCGCGGCCTTCATGATGGTCTCGGGAGCCGCTGCATTCCACACGCACGCAGATGAGCATCACAACACTACGGTCGTCGCTTCAGCCGATGACGACCACACCAGCACGTCCGACTGCGGCCTGTGCCACGTCACAAAAGAACGTGCCACTCAAAACAAGATCACGATCTGCGTACACTACGCAACGATAACCCGCTCCGTGCCACCACTTGTGGCCAATTTCATCAGCGACGAATGCACGTCGCTCCAGCAGGGAAGAGCTCCGCCGGTAGAGTAGCGAGTAGCGAACAGCGAACAGCGAACAGCGAGTAGCGAACAGCGAGTAGCGAGTAGCGAGTAGCGAACAGCGAGTAGCGAGTAGCGAACAGCGAGTAGCGAACAGCGAACAGCGAACAGCGAACAGCGAGGTGTCGCTAGTCCCTAGTCCCTAGTCCCTAGTCCCTAGTCCCTAGTCCCTAGTCCCTAGTCCCTAGTAATCAGTAACCAGTACCCTCGTACCCTCCGTACCCCTCCGTACCCTCCGTACCCCGTAATCCGTAATCAGTACCCAGTCCCCGTCCCCACCATGTCCTTCCTCCTCATACTTCTTCTTTCGTTTTCCGACTCCCACATCCATGGTGTTGTGCGGGATAGTGTAACACGCGCCCCTTTGCATGGGGCAATGGTAAAGGTTCTCGGTACGCGGAAGGGGGCTATTACCGACCGATATGGAGCCTTCCATGTGCATGATGTGCCCGGTGACAGTGCGCACCTGGATGTTACGTATGTGGGGTATCGAACGGCACATGTGGTGGTGAAGAATGCGGCAGATGTGAGGATCGAAGTTGCCCTTGCTCAGCAGGCATCCAAGGGGAGTGAAATCATTGTTACAGATTCGCGCATCGATCACAGCGCACTCCCTACACAGCGGGCCATTGTGCTTTCGTCGGCCGATGTTGATGAGCATCGCGGACAGACATTTGCAGATGCACTAGCAGAGATCAGCGGTGTAACGCTACTGCAGACCGGACCCAGCCTGAAGAAGCCAATGATCAATGGGATGTCAGGCACACGACTGGTTCTGCGAAACAATAACGTTGTACAAGAAGGACAGCAGTGGGGTATTGAGCATGCGCCGGAGATCGATGCATTCTCCCCGTATCGCATAACCGTGGTGAAGGGTCCGGCATCGGTGATGTATGGTCCGAATGCTATCGGAGGCGTTATCGATCTTGAGACACGCCCCATTCGGCAAGATCCGGGCGTGCACGGAGAATCGACACTAAACCTCTTTAGTAACGGACGTCAGGCAGCAGTTGGAGTTTTCCTCGAATCCGCCAACGTTGCAAGTAGCGGTATAGATGTGCGCCTGCAGGGTAGCACACGAAAGGGCGGTGATGCCTCTGCCCCAGAGTACATGATCAATAATACCGGCGTTGAAGAACTCAATGGCAGTCTCACGCTTCAGGCTGGTAATGATGAACTCGGAGTAACTGCAATTGGCTCGCTGTTCACAACAACGCTTGGGATCTTCTCCGGCGCACACATTGGGAATGGGGCAGATCTGCTTCGTGCGATTGAACGTGGACGTCCAGCAAACCCGCAGCCGTTTTCCTACAGCATTACTAATCCGCGTCAGGAAATCTCGCATGCCATGATTTCTGTCAAGGGGCATGCAAAACTTAATGATGACGACAGAGTTGTGCTCACGTTTGGGCATCAGATCAATGATCGCAATGAGTTTGACGGACACAACGTACGCATCATCGGACGCGGCACAGATCCAGTAGAGCGAGCTCGTGATTCTATTGTGCGGTTACAGGCTGCATTGCAGATACCAGCCATGAATCTTCGGCTGGAGACCTCAACACTCGACGGTACGTTTGAGCATGCTCTTACAGATCGAATTCGCGGTGCGGCAGGTTTTACGTCGATGTGGCAGGTAAATGATCGCAATGGAAGTGTGATCCTCATCCCTGATTATCGGCTCTGGGGCCTTGGCGCATTCATCTACGAATCGATGACCTATGAAGATTTTACGTTTAGCGGCGGGGTCCGCTATGACGTGCGAGACCTTAAGGCTTTGATTTTATCCCGCACAAGGGGTAGGTCTTCAATGCAGACACGGCAATGGGCAAACCTTACAGCGAGCCTTGGTGCGTTGTGGGACATTTCGGAGAACACCTCTGCGTCGATCAATGTTGCCACCGCATGGCGTCCGCCACAGGTGAATGAGCTTTATAGCAACGACGTCCATCACGGATCAGCATACTATGAAGTTGGAGACAGCACACTTACAAATGAACGAGTGCTGGGAGGCGATGCTTCTGTTACCCACGAGCAGGGGCCGCTGCACCTTGAACTGTCTGGATTCTTCCATTCAATCGACAACTACATCATGGCAGTGCCAGATGTAGCAAATCCAACGATAACGGTTCGAGGCACATTCCCAACGTATCGCTTCACTCAGATGCCTGCTAGACTCTACGGCGGTGATGTGAACGTGAAGTATGACATCCACGACAAGTTGAACCTATACGCTTCAAGTGCCATTGTGCGAGGATCAGACGTGAGGCGCAATGAGCCCCTTCTCTTTGTTCCGGCTGATCGTGCGCGTCTAGGTGCTCACGTGCATACCGACGACGTATGGGAAGTACACGATGCATTCTTCGACATAAGCATACTAGGGGTGCGACGTCAGGATAACGTCATAGCCGGACGAGACTACACCGAGCCCCCTGCGGGCTACTACCGCACGGATGTGTCTGTTGGCGGAGTTCTCGAGTTATCAGAGCACATGCTTGCGCGTGTTACACTCTCGTGCACAAATCTTTTCAACGTGGCCTACCGCGACTACCTCAGTCAGTACAGGTACTTCACTGACGATCAGGGACGAAACATCATTCTTCGATTTACCACATCTTTTTGAAGGGGCTAATGCCATGATCAACATCCTTATGCAGTCATTTATGGCAGTTTTTCTCGCAGTGGCCTTGGTGGGCTGCAGTGACCCGTTTCACGATGATCATTCCCACGATGAACATGATGTGATTACAACGGTCACTCTTGTCTTCAGCAACGTTGCCGATACCAATGACTATATCACGGCTGTCTGGGAAGATATCGACGGCATCGGGGGTGCAAATCCCAATCGCATCGATTCGATTATCCTGCGCAAAGGCGCAACGTACAAGTGTTCCGTGTCCTTTGAGAACCGCAGTGTAAGCCCCGTTATCGATGTGACACAAGACATCAGAAGAGATGGGAACAATCACCAGGTGTTTTACAATGTCTCAAATGGACTTGGACAAATTATCGTCGAAGACGTCGACGCGCGCAACCTTCCAGTTGGACTGTTGTTTGGCCTTTCAACATCAATGGATGCAGCTGCCGTGCCGGGTAATATGACGGTTTCGCTGTATCACTATGATAGCGAGTCGGATAAGACAGGGACGAATCGAGGAAATGAAACAGACATTGAGGTTGTGTTCCCGATGTTCGTTCGATAATTTGACCTCATGGACATCCTCGCCACACCTATTGAGCAGGTTCGATTCGTTGTTGTAGACGTAGAAACAACTGGCGGAACAACCGGCGATCATCGCATGACGGAGATCGCAATGTGTGTGGTGGAAGACGATTCGATCGTGCGTCGATACGAATCACTCATGAATCCACGTCAACCTATTCCGGAGTTTATCCAGCTTATGACTGGCATAACTCCGGAAATGGTTGCCACTGCTCCTGAAGAAGATTATGCTTTGCAGCCGGTGATTTCAGAGATTCATGCTGATGATCAGGTTGTGGTGTTTGTTGGACACAACGTAGGCTTCGATTGGAGTTTTGTAAAAGCTGCCATCGAACGCATGGGTGAAGCAGCGCCAGACATCCCGCGGCTCTGCACGTGCAGACTGTCTCGCAGATTAAGTACGGGGCTTGCAAAACATAATCTTGGTGCCGTTGCAGAGCACTACGGTTGTGTAATTGCGGCGCGCCACCGCGCTATGGGCGATACCGAAGCAACTGCAGAGGTGCTTCTCCACTTGATCGAGCGTGCGCGCAACGAGCATGATGCAGCAACACTTGAGGATCTGTTTGCACTGCAGCATGTGCAGAAGGCCACATCAAAGGCACTTTCAAGTGCTGCGGCAAAGCGTAAGACGCAGCTAGCCCCGTATCTAAGCGAACTGCCAGATGAATCAGGGGTGTACTACTTCCTGAATGCCAAGAAGCATGTGCTCTATGTGGGTAAAGCAAAGAGTCTGCGGACGAGGGTGAATCAGTACTTCAATGATGCGCCACTGCATGGCCGGTCAGTTCAGAAGATGATACGTTATGTGCGGCACATCCACTGGGAAACAACCGGAACAGAACTAGGAGCAATGCTCCTTGAGTCTCGTGAAATCAAGGACAGACTGCCACTGCATAACGTTGCTTCCCGCAAGTACCGTGCACCTGCATTTTTGAAGATCACAAAAGAAAGTTTCCCTCGACTGGAGCTGGCATCGACTATCGAGGACGATTCCGCAGAGTACTTCGGACCATTCCGCTCGCGCCGCATGGCCGAGCGTATCATGGACATGGTTGTCCGTGAAAACAAACTGCGAACATGCTCAGGAGAGCTCTTCCCGCACGCTGAGATACGTCCGTGCTTTGATTATCACATCAAGCGGTGTAACGGACCCTGCGCGCTACATCAGACCATTGATGATTATCAGGATTCAATCGAAGATGCTCGCAGGTTCCTGTCAAATGTTGAAGAAGGGGCCATCGGACGCTTGCGAACACAGATGGAGTTGGCTGCGGCAGAGCTTGACTTTGAACGAGCGGCAATGCTGCGCGACGGGATTCGCGAAGTAGAACGCGCAACGATCCACGCTACCGACCGTCCGCTCGCTGTCTCAGATACCAACGTCCTGATTTGCATTCCTGTTGGAGAGCGTAACACGACCATCGAGATGTATGTGATGAGATCCGGACGTCTCGTCTATCAGCGTGAAGTTGGATTGCGCGCACCCCGAACAACCGTAGTAGAAGAAATCGAACGTCATTTCACACGTCCGCTCGGACAAAAACGATTCACAAGCAAAGAGCTCGATGAGCTACAGATCATTACATCGTGGCTCTATCGGAAACGCGAGCGTGCCCATACGGCAATCATCCATGATGCCCGCATGATCGCTGATCTTGTGCACGAGGCATTTGACAGTTTCGACAAAGAGCGCACACAACGTGCAGCCCAGATACCCCCGAGTGAATACTCGCAACTCCCGGAATATGATGACCTCGGTGCTTGACGATCTCTACAACAGCACGTATGCCGTTGTGGATGTGCGCACTCCAGCAGAGTATGAACAAGGTCATATCGTTGGAGCTGTGAACATCCCGTTGTTTACAAACGAGGAACGCGCAGAAGTTGGTACGCTGTATAAGCAAATTGGGGTGCAGCAGGCTATTGACCGCGGACTCGAAATCATTGGACCTCGGCTTCGACACTACGTTGACCAGGCGCGCTCGCTTGATAAGCCCCTTATCGTCTATTGCTGGAGAGGGGGCATGCGCAGCGGTTCAATGTCGTGGCTGCTCTCAACAGCAGGCATGAGGGTGCGTGTAGTGCCGCGCGGGTACAAGGGATTTCGCAACGCCGCACACGAATTAGTATCACGTCCTTGGACCTATCGGCTTGTTACAGGAAAGACTGGAGCAGGCAAGACAGACTTTCTTCACCAGCAGGCACAGGCAGGAGAGCAGGTTGTTGATCTTGAAGGTCTAGCCCATCACCGCGGCTCTGTCTTTGGCAAGCTGGGGCAGCTGGCGCAGCCCACCACCGAACATGCACTCAATAAAATCCATCGTGTGATGTCGACATTCGATATAGACAAATTGGTATGGATTGAAGACGAGAGCAGGACGGTTGGCAAAGTGCATCTACCCGAGGTGATGTTCGATGCTATGCAGCGAGCACAGCAGCATCAGCTCGATGTAGATATTGATACCCGCGTACAAAATCTCGTGCGCGATTACGGAAGCTTCCCAAAACAGGAACTTTGTGATGCGCTTTCAGTGATCAAACAAAAGCTTGGTGGCGAACGCTACCAACATGCTATGCAGGCTGTTATGAGCGATGATTTGCCAACTGCTGTGCGATTGATCCTCGATTATTACGACAGGACCTACGAGTACTGTCAACGTCAGCGAACCACATAACACCGTAACCACGATACCACCCCATGATCAAACTCACACAATACTCGCACGGTGCAGGGTGCGGCTGCAAGATCTCACCTGCGATACTGGACAGCATTCTACAGTCAAGCATTGTAATGCCTCACGACGCACGACTGCTCGTTGGCAATGCATCTAAGGATGATGCAGCAGTGTATGACCTCGGCGATGGAACCGGCATCGTGAGCACAACGGACTTCTTTATGCCGATCGTGGATGATCCGGTAGACTTCGGACGTATCGCGAGTGTAAATGCCATCAGCGATGTCTACGCCATGGGCGGAAAACCCATGATGGCGATTGCAATCCTTGGCTGGCCTGTGAATACTGTTCCAGTGGAAGCAGCGCAGCAGGTATTGGAAGGGGCGCGCCTTGCATGCAAGGATGCTGGGATACCTCTTGCGGGTGGACACAGCATCGACTCACCGGAGCCGATCTTTGGTCTGGCTGTTACGGGCAGAGTAGATCTGGCCTATCTCAAAACGAATACTGGTGCGCAAGAGGGCGATGTGTTGTTTCTAACAAAGCCAATCGGTGTAGGCATTCTGACAACTGCGCAGAAGAAAGGCATTCTGCGTGAAGAGCATTCCACGCTTGCACGCGATGTAATGGTCCAATTGAACAGCGCAGGGGAGTCGTTCGGTAGACTTGACTATGTGCATGCTATGACCGATGTTACGGGGTTCGGTCTTTTAGGCCACTTAATCGAACTCTGCGAAGGGGCCAACCTGAGTGCCGAGCTCGACATTGATGCTGTTCCACTGATCGACAGACAAGTTATCACGGACTATCTAGAGCAGAAATCATTCCCAGGTGGAACGACGCGCAATTTCGCATCATACGGACACAAGGTCTGCGAGCTCACCGAGCATCAGAGGTATGTGCTGTGCGATCCACAGACAAGTGGTGGATTGCTGGTGAGTGTGGACTCATCTCGGGAAAAGGACTTTGTTGAACTTGCAGCCTCTGTCGGACTTTTGAATCTCCGCCCTATTGGCCGGATGATTCCAAACCTGCAGCATTGCGTGCATCTATCTGGGCAATTCGCTTCTTGAAGATGTAGGCAAGCACAAAGGACCAGAAGAATCCACCAGCCAACTTTGAGAGAAATGAAACTGAAATCTCTTGCAAGCTGAAACCAAATGCAATGGTGATGAAGAGAACAGAGTCGAACATTGCTCCCGCAATGTTGGAGACGTTCGCACGAACTACCCACTTGCTTCTCATCATTGCGAAGACTGTCCAGTCTGCAATTGAAGCAACAGTAAAGGCAGTCCCCGATGCAACTGCAATGTTCAGAGCTTTATCTGGATCACCATTAAAAAAGTATGAAGCGAGATATGATAGAATTCCAGCTAGCAGGATGATGCCGAGCATACTTGCCCGTTTCATCGATAGCTGTAGGAAATCTCGAAGTGAGAGGTCAAGACCGATAAGTGTAAAGGTAATTATCGGAACTGCTTGCGCTCCGTAGGCACTCGCATAGAGGTTCGCACTGGTGATCCCGCCAAGATAGATGAGCACTGCCAGAGTAGTCTGCTGCCGTTGAGTCATGTTGATTAATCCTTCCAGTCAGCGATAAACACATTCGTATCGCGCGTTCCGCCATTGTTACGATTGCTGGACCACACGAGTTTCGTGCCGTCTGGTGAAAACATTGGGAACGCGTTAAACATGCTTTCACTAGTAATCTGTTCCAGTCCCGTGCCGTCTTCGCTGATCATGTAGATGTGGAAGTCATATCCGCGCTGCGACTTGTGATTCGATGAAAAAAGGATCTTCTTGCCTTTGGGATGGTAGTAAGGTGCCCAGTTTGCCTTGCCAAGATTCGTGATTTGCTTCAGGTCTGATCCGTCCACATTGCACGTATAGATCTCCATATTTGTTGGGGCTACGAGTCCTTGTGATAGCAGCTCTTTATATTCCTGCTGGGCGCTATCGGTGAGCGGACGTGAGGCGCGGAAAACAAGCTTCATGCCGTCAGGGGAAAAGAACGCGCCACCATCATAACCAAGCTGATTCGTTACCTGACGCTGATCTGATCCGTCGATGTTCATCGTCCAGAGTTCTAAGTCTCCGCTTCGATCCGACGTAAACACGATTTTGTCGCCATTAGGCGATACTGTTGCTTCGGCATCATACCCTTTGCGGTTGGTCAGCTGCTTGGTTATCGCGCCACGCTCGTCGGCAACAAAAATGTCGTACGTCGGTAGCACCTGCCAGAGATACTTGCGGTCTTTGCGAGGGGGCGGCTCTGGCGGACATGACTCACCAGCTTCATGCGTGCTCGCATAGAGAACATGCTTTCCGTCGGGCATATAGTATGAGCATGTAGTTCGCCCCTTGCCAGTTGAAATCAATGGCGGACGGTATGATGAATCCTTTGCGTCTGCGATCGTGAGTGCATGGATCTGATCGCAGGAGTGCCCCCAGCCTTTAAAGTTGCTCTGGAAAGCAAGCTTTGTGCCATCTGGGCTGAAGTATGCTTCGGCATTATCACCACCGAATGTAAGCTGTCGGATATTCTTGAGATGGGGCTCGCTGTTTTGCGCAGAAATAGCGGATACGGCGAGGAAGAACGCAGTGAATGCGTGAATTAGTGGTTTTTGCATGCCCCGAAGCTACGAAGACTCCGTATTTTTGTACCCTATGCCACATTCACAAATCACCAAGCGTGGCTTTGATCTGCTGCGCGACCCCCGTGACAGTAAAGGCACGGCATTTTCACGAGAAGAACGTCAGCAGTATGGACTCCTGGGTCTGCTGCCCGACATTGTTTCGTCACTTTCGATGCAGATTCAGCGCATTGAGGGCCACGTAAACTCCCTTTCGACAGATCTCGAAAAGTATATCTATCTCAGTGATCTTCAAGAACGCAATGAAGTCCTGTTCTATGCTTTGCTGCAGAAAGACCCGGTCAAGTACATGCCAATCGTCTATACGCCAACAGTTGGCTTGGCATGTCAGACGTTCGGACGCATCTACCGCAGGCCAAAGGGAATGTTTATCAGTGCGCGTCATCGTGGCCATATGGCCAATGTATTGCGCAACTGGCCGGAAGCCGATGTTCGCTGGATATGCGTTACAGACGGAGAGCGCATCCTAGGCCTGGGCGATCTTGGCGCACAAGGCATGGGTATTCCCATCGGGAAGCTAGCTCTCTATACAGCGTGTGCTGGAGTTCCGCCAGAGGTAACACTGCCAATCGTTCTCGATGTTGGTACGAACAACGAAGCGCTACTCGAAGATCCGTTCTACATCGGCATTCGCCAAAAGCGCTTAGCGGGGAAAGAATACGACGACTTTATTGAAGAGTTCGTTACGGCCGTGCAGGAGGTGTTCCCGCGTTGTGCAATCCAGTGGGAAGACTTCGCTAATCCCAATGCAAGTCCAATTCTTGAACGGTATCGTCACCGGATTTCCTCCTTTAACGACGACATTCAAGGAACGGCAGCTGTTGGCGTCGCGGGTGTGATTGCCGCTACGCGTATGAAGGGCGAGCGCCTACGCGATCAGACGTACGCATTCTTTGGTTCCGGCTCTGCAGGACTTGGCATTTCAGAGCTGCTCTGGCGTCTGATGATGGACGAGGGCTGCACTGAGGAGGAAGCACGTTCAAAATGTTGGCTTGTCGACAGCAGGGGGCTTGTTGTTGCCTCTCGTACCGATCTTGCTGAGTCGAAACTCGCTTATGCACACAATCATCCCGAAGTTGATAATCTTGCAGACATCATACGCAGCGTGAAGCCCACAGTACTGATAGGTACGAGTACAATACCGAAGAGCTTTGCTCAAGACGTGATCGAGCACATGGCCTCATACTGCGACCGTCCGATCATTTTCCCATTCTCCAATCCTACGTCTAAGAGCGAGTGCACGGCAGAAGAAGCATATACATGGACGAACGGCAAGGCCATCTTTGCCAGTGGAAGCCCCTTTCAGCCTGTTACGATCAATGGTACAACGATCCACCCTGGACAAGGAAACAACGTATATATCTTCCCTGGTGTTGGTCTTGCAGCATATGCCGTAAGCGCTACGAACATCCCGTATAAGACATTTGGCGTTGCAGCTAGAGCGCTTGCCGGCATGGTTAGTGAAGAACAGTTCTCGAAGGGGCTTATCTATCCACCGATGTCGGACATTCAGAAAGCCGCAAAGGTTGTTGCCATCGCATGTGCCGAATATCTCTTCGATGATGGTCATGCAGGAATAGTCCGCCCGGAGAACATCACAGAGCTCATCGAACAACACATGTGGAAGCCAACGTACGCGTAGGGGCGACCCTGCGTGGTCGCCCGGGTACATGGGTACAAGGGTACATGGGTACAGAGGGGTACACAAAGACGTGCAAACCAAACTCGACATAGCAATGAACTGGCTCCCGCGGTATACCGGCACCGAGGTTGGAGCGTTTGGTGACTACATCCTGCTTACCAACTTCCGTGGCTATGTAGATGCGTTTGCAAAGCGCTTTGGTGTGGAGGTTAAGGGGCTCGACAGGCCCATGCAGACTGCAACGCATGAGAATTTGACCATCATAAACTATGGTATCGGTTCGCCCAATGCAGCGCTCATCATGGATCTGTTGATTGCTCGAATGCCTAAGGGTGTGTTGTTTTTAGGAAAGTGTGGCGGGCTGAAGGAATCATCGGAGATCGGACACTTTATCCTGCCAATCGCTGCCATTCGTGGTGATGGTACAAGCAATGATTACTTCCCTCCAGAAGTGCCAGCACTACCATCTTTTAAGCTTCATAAGTTCGTCTCCGACAAACTCCTAGCTCACGGACATGACTACCGCACGGGTGTGGTTTACACAACAAACCGTCGGGTTTGGGAATGGGATACTTCATTCCGAGAACGCCTAAAGCAGCTCAGCTGCATGGCCATCGACATGGAAACGGCAACGGTGTTCATCGTAGGACATAAGAATGACATTCCTCGAGGTGCGTTGCTGTTAGTAAGCGACGTCCCAATAATGCCTGAAGGCATTAAAACCGAAGAAAGTGACAAACGGGTAACACAGGAATTCGCAGATTTACATCTCACGATCGGCATCGAAGCCATGCGCGAAATCGGTGTCAAAGGCGAACACATCAAACACCTGCGTTATGATTAACTATCTCGTTGTTTACCTCCTTGTAGCAACATCTATTGTCTCGGCTCAGCCGTTTGTTGTCTCTGGCCCCATTGTTGGGCATGTAGACATGCGCAGCGCGAGCATTGCTGTGCAGATTGGTTACGTTGGCGAGCCAGGGCGAACGGACGTCTGGGTTCGCTACACCGATGTTGCATCGAAGAAGACCTATCGAACGCCGTCAACGTATCACGGGTATCCAGGAAACGGCGGATGCCTGACATTTATGCTCGATAGCATCGAGCCCGGTCGTACGTACACGTATGAGATCCTCGTTGGAGCTACTGTGCTTGATGTGTCTGTGCCTGCGCGATTCACATCCAGGCCCATCTTTCGATACCGAGGGAATGAATGGCCCACGGTCAATCTCGCCTTTGGTAGTTGTCATTACGTGAACGAGCCAGGCTATGAGAGATTTGATTCAACCGGTAAAGAAAAGGGGTACGGTACTGAAACAGAGATCTTCGATGCTATCGTCAAACGCAACCCCGATGCGATGATTTGGCTTGGTGACAATGTCTATCTGCGCGATCCAGATTGGGGCTCGCGCGCGGGCATGATGAAGCGTTATTCGCATACTCGTGCTCATAGCCGCACGCGAGAGCTGTTTGCTACGGTTCCGAACTATGCGATTTGGGATGATCACGATTACGGACCGAATGATGCAGATAGGTCGTACGTGCTCAAAGATGACGCACTAGATGTGTTCAGGCTCTTCTGGCCAAATCCGTCATTTGGGGTAGGGGGCAAGCCTGGAATCACGTCGTCATTTGAACTGGCAGACGTGCAGCTGTTTTTGCTCGACGACCGCTATTATCGTTCGTCAAATGATCGTCACGATCAGCCGAAGTCTATACTCGGTGATCATCAGGTTGAATGGCTGATCGATGCGCTATCATCAAGTCGGGCAACATTTAAGATCGTTGCAGTAGGGTCGCAGTTTCTGAGCGACAACAAGCGCCGTGAGGGTTTTGAACGCTCACCTGAGGAACGACAGAAGATCATTGATCTCATTACGCGCAATAACATTCCCGGTGTGATGTTCATGTCGGGCGATGTTCACTTTGCCGAACTTTCCAAGTTGGAGCGAGAGGGAACATATCCGCTCTATGAGATTACCTCATCACCTCTTTCAGCAGGCGTCAACTCGAGTCCGGTTTATCGAGCCAATACATTCAACGTGCCAGGCACGGAGTACGTTGGACACAACTTTGGCTTGCTCACAGTGTCCGGTGCACGAGGCAAACGCATCCTTACGCTTCGAATCGTTGATGCAGCTGGCAAGGACGTTTGGGTGCGCGAGATCCCGGAGTTAGAACTCCGCAAAAAAGGCTAGACGTATCTTTGCGATATGTCCGTGATAGAACTACTCGCCAAGTCTGAGTTTGCACTTCGATCAGCAGCTTCTCTGCTGCCGCCCAGTGTGGTAGTGCGTTCGTTTACCGCTGGACGGAACATGTTCCTTCCTCGGTTTGCGAAGGACGTACCGCCGACGTCGTTCATACCGCCAGCAGATCAGTCGGTGCTGGCTTGGGGCCTGAAGTTTCGCTTTCCAATATGGAACGCGGCAGGGATGTTCAAAAAAGGACATGGCTATGCAATGGTCGCGGCGCAGGGGGCCGGAGCATTTGTAGCAGGTACTACCACGTCTCGTGCTCGCAAAGGGAATGTTGTGCGTGGAATAGCGTGGCCATCTACGCAGTACCCACACTCACATTCGGCTTCGAATTGGATGGGGCTGCCAAACGAAGGGCATGCTGTTGTGGCCAATAGACTTTCCAAGGTGCAGAAGCAACATGGATGTCCGCTCGGTGCAAGCGTAAGTGCAGAGCCTGCCCTCGATGCAGCGCAGGCGCTACCAGAACTTATCGAGGGCATGCAGCGCTATGCTGATGCAGGTGTTGACTATCTCGAGCTCAATGAGAGTTGTCCGAATGTGCCAGGGCATGGCGGACACGCAGCTTTGCCCGACGACCTACTTCACCGGCTGGATGCAGTAGCTACACAATTCCTTGCCTCGCGAGCCCGACGTTTGCCAGTGGTCGTAAAGCTCTCCACAGACACGTCTCTTGATCAGATCCCGATTCTGATGAATGCCCTCATTGAAAGGGGCTTTGATGGCGTAATTCTCGGCAATACCTCCACGCGGTACAACGAACTACGCAGCCACGTGCATGAGGCAGATCGTCCATTGTTTGACTACTTCACATCTACGTTTGGTGGAGGCATCAGCGGAGAGCTGCTCCGTTCTTCCTCTCTTGCATCATGCGCTGCGGCGTGCGCAGCTGTGCGACATATAAAGCCTCAGCATGAGTTTCACGTTGTACGCTGTGGTGGTGTTGCATCCGCGGATGATATCGCGGCATCTCGGGCAGTAGGTGTTTCGCTTCAGCAGTGGTACGTTGGATACTTCGAGGGATTTGCCCAGCACGGGCACAGTGTTTATCGAGAAATCTCAGACTGCATGCGGCCAATGCGTGAGCGGGCAGAATCATAGAACACCTTCATGCGCTCTGGGTTAGCCCCGTAGCGAGACAGCTCTGCAAAGAATGCATCCTTGGTGTATCCCTGCGCTCCAAGCAACGAGTCGAGCTGCCGTGTGGTCTCAGCAGTGTCTTTTGACGCCATACGCAGGATGACGTAGTCTGTATAAGTCGATAACAGCTTTTCATCCACCTCGTGATTCTCCGTGCATGACGGTACTGTCAGTAGTATCAGCAACAAGAAGTTGATAAACAGGATGCCATTCATGCTTGATCTTTCGAATACTCTTGGTACAACATTACAACTTCGTGCAGCATCATCGCTGTTGCGCCCCAGAGTGGTATCACGGGATGTACACTCCACGTTGCAACACGCACAGGAAGATTCGGAATAACATCATTGCGTTCAGTAAAGAGCTCTTCTGTAAGGAAGTCTGTTATGGGCCGTGTAAACACTTCGCTGACTTCATCCATGCTAAGCGCATATCCCTCTGGTTCGGATACTCGTGCCACAACGGGTGTTACTGCGCTGTTTGAAGGTGGAATATACAGTGGGCTTAACGTTCCAATCACAGATATCAACTCTCGGCGGATGCCGATCTCTTCGCCTGCCTCACGAATCGCAGCTGCTACATGGTCTTCTCCCGCATCGAGGCGTCCGCCAGGGAAAGAAATCTGTCCCTTGTGACTTCGCAGTGACACACTTCGTACAGTGAGCAGCACATCTATAGACCGATCGTTGCGTTCAATGAGTGGAATGAGGACTGCGCTCAAACGCGCTCCTTCTGGTGCTTGCGAGAGCCGTTTATCTGCATCGTGCACTGCCGGAACAAATCGTTTGTGTGCTTCGCGTCCAGGCAACGGTTGATGCACTCGCAGCGCAAGCCAATCGAAAAATGTCATGATGCAAATCTGCAGAGAATCGTGTTGTATTTTGATATATGATGCAGCTAGGAACAATACTACAAGCACTCGACGGCAATGTGAGCGTCTTCCCAGACCTAACACCTGCGCAGCGTGAGGCGAGTATAACAGACGTTACATCAGATTCGCGTTACGTGAATCACAGCTCCGTCTTCGTTGCCGTTGTTGGTACGAATTTCGATGGCCACAACGCCATAGATGACGCCATTGCGCGCGGCGCTCGCGTTCTGGTCGTAGAGCGTATTCCGCCAAGCCCCGTTTCTGTCCCTGTGATTCAGGTGCTAGATACCCGCTTAGCCTATTCAGCTTTAGTTGTTGCTCTGCAGCACAACCCAAGTTCTCAAATGCGGGTATTGGGTGTAACTGGAACCAATGGTAAAACCACATGTGCAACCTTGCTCGAACAGCTCTATGCGGCAGCGGGGCACAATGTGGGGTTTATTGGAACCACGGGCAACCGTTACGGCGGCACACAATATCCGACCAATTACTCAACACCTCATGCAGGTGAGCTTGCGACGCTATTTACGCAGATGGCAGGGAGTGGAGTAGACACTGTGTGTATGGAAGTTAGCTCTCATGCACTGGATCAGCACCGCGTGTACGGGATTAAGTATCGAGGAGCCTTGTTCACGAACCTTACCCGTGACCACCTCGATTACCACGGCACGATGGAGAATTATGCAAAGGCAAAGAAGCGCCTCTTCGACGGACTTCAACCTGATGCGATAGCGGTGCTGTGGGGCGAGAGTGAGTGGGCATCATACATGAAGCGTCACTGTAATGCACGTCAGGTTGTCATGGTGGGCACAGGTGCAGGTAATCAGATTCAGATTACGGACATTGTCCTCAGTATTACTGGCACCACGTTTACGCTGCATCGAAGGAGTGCGGAACTCGATCAGATCCCCGAGAACATTGTTGTGCGAACACGGTTACTTGGAGAGTTTAATGTTGCAAATGTGGCATTGGTAACGGTGCTTGCAATGCTTGATGGTATTCCCGCAGAGAGAGTAGTGGAGATTATTGACAAGCTTCATGGACCCAAGGGACGCATGGAAGTGTACCGTACTCTTGGCGGAGTGACGGCAGTGGTGGACTATGCGCATACACCAGATGCGCTTGAGAACGTACTGCGTGTTGTTCGTCAGTTTGCCTCAGAAGGCCAACATGATCGCAAGATCCACCTCGTCTTTGGATGTGGAGGAGATAGGGATAAGGGGAAGCGCGCAGAAATGGGGCGAATCGCCAGCACCCTTGCGGACCGCGTCTACATCACCAATGACAATCCCCGCACAGAGCATCCTACAAACATTGTAAACAACATCATGGGTGGTGTTGATGCTACACTTCGTTCGCACATTGCTGTAATAGAAGATCGCAGGACTGCAATTCATGAGGCACTGTCTCAGGCTGGCCCTGACGATGTTGTCATCATCGCAGGCAAGGGGCACGAAGAGTACCAAATCATTGGCAATGATCGACTGCCCTTTAGCGATGCTGAGGAAATTCAGCTGTGGTCTGCAAAGCACAAAAAGGCGCCCCTGTAACAGGAGCGCCTTTCGTAGTCGGTTGCTCTTTCGGTAAGAGACCGGAGTCCTATTCTTGTTCCATCTGCGCGCGGTGCTGACGACGAGCAGCCTTGAGACGCGACATACGGCGCTCAACACTTGGCTTCACGTAGAATGCGCGCTTCTTGAACTCACGAAGAACGCCAGAGCGCTCATATTTCTTTTTGAAGCGACGCAGAGCGCGGTCGATTGACTCGTTGCTTTGTACTGTGACTCCGATCACGAGAGATCCTTTGAGGAAAGATGATTACTTGAAGTTCTCAATGAGACGTTTTTCTTTGTTCTTTTCGAAGTGGACTAACACAGAGCCACGTCCGTTCGACATGACTTCCTTGGCACGAACGATACCAACATCGTCCCATGCCTTGTGAAAGATCACATCTCCAACCTTATACACGTTCTTTGGTGAATACTCCTTCGAGTCTTCACGTGCAAGCTTGATTTCAGTGACCTTCTTTTCTGTGTTCGATGCAAGGGTGTCCAGGTTTACCATCTGCATGTGACGGCTAACGGCACACTTGGCCCACTGCATACGTCCGTTTTCAGTTTCGGTAGGCTCTCCGATAAGCTCGTGCTTTGTATCCTTCATCAAAAATGGAGAATACAACACCATGTATTTCGCTTTCCGCTTGGTCTTCTTCGGCGCGTCTACTTCTTCGACGTCACCCTCGACTACCTTGGCGGCTTTTTTAGCCTTTGGGGCCTTTTCTGTGGTGGCCGTTTTGGCCTTCACGGTCGGCATAGAGTATCCAGAGAATTTCGGGGCTCGCAAGATACGAAAGAAATCCGTAACTGGAACCACCTGCCACGACTTGGGGCTTTGATTAGTCTTACTTTGCCTTGGCTAGCTTAGCCTTGAGAGTTTGAATGACGGGCACAGGAGAAGGATCAACCTTGTTGAGTACTGCTAGGTGCCAGCTAACCCAATCGCCGAGGTAAATCAATGAAAACATTCGAGATAGCAAGTTTGAGCCCTTACCTTCAAGCGCGGTAACCTCGCCCACTGATCCCTTTACGATATCCTTTAGAGCATCGAATCTGATCTTTACGCGCCGGTGGTCGTCTGAATCGCGTAGAAGCAGCACAGAAAAATCCTTCATGCGGTTCTTGGGGTGCTGCCAGCCGTTGATTTCATTGTGGTTCATCTCTGGAAGGAGATTGCCGAAAGCAACCTGCTTCGCGTTCTCCTGTATTTGCCCCCTCCAGCGAAGATTGACAGCATCAAGGCGTTCGCTAGACGAGTAGATTACGGGCATTTTGCCATGGAGTTTCTTTGCGATCTGCAATGCAGGGTTTTTAGCCGCAGAAGAGGCATAAACATCGCGCATTTCTTCCGAATGTGCGATAATCTCACGTAGCCCCTTCGCGTTGGCACGCGAGGCCCGTGAATCTATCGCTCCATACCGACTCATGATTGTCAGCAGGGGAAAGAAGGAATAGGCAATAGCACAACGGGGCTGAAATCCCGGTGGAATGTTAATAATCGGAAATCCGTACGTAATTGCACGCTTGCCCAGCTGTCCACCAGTAGTAATACAGACAACGCGCATTGTCTTCTTCCGCACATCGTCAAAAGCAGCAAGGGTTTCTTCAGTTTCGCCAGAATAGCTTGAACATACCACATTGGTATCTGAGTCCATCCAGCTAGGGACGGTGTACCCGCGGTGCACGGAGATATTCAAGTGGTCTGCGCCGGGCGTAACAGCAGCATAGCTCCGAAGAAGGTCTGCGCCTATTGCAGATCCTCCTAAGCCGAAGAATGCATAGCGGTTAGATGTAGCTTGCTGACGCCACAATGGCGCGTTTTCGCCAATATGAACGGCATCCTTTACTTGCTCTGAAAAACGGTATAGGGTGTCGAACATGTTCGACGTATCAATAGCGGCTGCTGGATTTTTGGGCATGCTGGCCCCTTTCTAGGCATTTCGAATTATCAATAATAATAGAAAGACCTACATCAGAAAGCAAGAGATGGGTATAACTTATTCAGGAAGCTGTGGCTCTCTAAGCTCAACTGTACCACCGGGAACCTTCTTTCGCAGACGCATATTCAGGAACTCAACCGAAATCGAGAAGGCCATTGCAAAGTACACGTAGCCTTTCGGCACATGTACAGCTACTCCCTCCAGAACTAAGACAAGGCCTACCATCAGAAGGAATGCCAGAGCCAGTATTTTTACGGTAGGATGCTGGTGAATGAACCTGGAAACACCGCCTGCGCTGAGTTGCATTACAATAACGGCAGCGATCACAGCGATGGCCATGACTGCGAAGTCCTGCGATAGGCCAATTGCAGTGATGACCGAATCTATGGAAAAGACAAGATCCAAAAGGATAATCTGAAAGATCATCATACCAAAAGCAGAGCCCTTGGCATTGGCCTGTTCTGAATGCTGCTCGCCTTCCAGTTTTGCATGCAGTTCGCTAGTGGCTTTTGCCAGAAGAAACAAGCCCCCTGCCATCATGATCATGTCGCGTCCACTAATGCCCCAGTCTCCAGACATCAGTAACATCTTTGGAATAGTAACGAGTGGGGTTGTGAGCTGGGCAATCCAAACAGCACCCATGAGGAAAACAAGTCGGAGGATGAGCGCTAACGACAGACCGATGGAGCGTGCCTTTGCCTGCTGTGATTCAGGAAGGCGTCCAACGAGAATTGAAATAAAGATGATATTGTCAATTCCCAGAACGATCTCTAGGATCGTCAACGTAAGAAGAGCAACAATGCCGTCGACCGTGAAGAGTGTTTCCATGGGCACAAATGTAATTTTGTTTTTATGAGTTTTACCAGTGTTAATCCAGCAACAGGACAGATCTGTGCTACATATCCAAGTCACAGTGTTGCTGAATGCGAGTCACGGATATCCGAGGCATTTCGTGTGCAGAAACTGTGGGCTGCTACTCCACTTCATGAACGGGTTCTGCGCATACTTGAACTGGCAGACGCGATAGAACGGCACTGCGAGCCTGCTGCGCGTCTTATCACAAAGGAGATGGGCAAGCCCCTTGCCCAGAGCAGGGCGGAGATGCTCAAATGTGCCTCACTTTGCCGGTACATGGCCGGTATAGCTCCCGAAGTGCTCTCTGATATAGTGATTGATGCAGGTTTTCGCGGCAGCCGAGTTGTGCATGAGCCGTTAGGTACAGTGTTTTCAATAATGCCATGGAACTTTCCCATGTGGCAGTTCTTTCGGTTTGCTGTGCCAGCCATGCTTGCTGGGAACGCCGTTGTGCTCAAACATGCACCTTCAACCATAGGGTGTGGCATGATGGCTGCACGATTATGTCATCTAGCTGGCATACCGGAGGAACTCGTAGCTGATCTCCGCATTGATGTAGAGCACGTCGAGGCTGTCATTGCAGACGATCGAATTCATGCCGTCACATTTACAGGCAGTACAACAGCGGGGTCGACCGTGGCTGCGCTTGCAGGCAAGCATCTAAAAAAGTCTGTCATGGAGTTAGGGGGCAGCGATCCCTACATCATCTGTCATGATGCCGATGTGGATGTTGCTGCAGCGATGTGTGCAACGGGACGCACGATCAACAGTGGTCAATCCTGCATTGCTGCCAAGAGATTCATCGTACATGAATCGATCGCCAATGAGTTTGTTCGTCGTGTTCAGCAACGCTTTGATTCAATGATCGTTGGCAACCCTTTGGATTCGGCAACAGAGATCGGACCGCTAGCACGGCACGATCTAAAACAACTTCTGCTGGATCAGCTTCAACGAGCGCTGCAGGCTGGAGCGCGACGAGTTACGCATAGAGATGCAGAGGATGCAGGTATGGAAGGGTACTATGTCTACCCCACATTACTTGTCGACGTCGATGCATCGAATCCTGCATTCCGCGAAGAGCTATTTGGTCCAGTAGCAACTGTTACAACCTTCATTGATGAACATGATGCCATTGATATGGCAAACGCGTCTTCGTTTGGACTCGGAGCAGCAGTCTGCTCGCAGGATCTAGATCGTGCCTCGAGCATAGCGCGTAAACTCGAGTGCGGAACCGTGTTTGTCAATGACTTCGTTCGCAGCGACGCCCGGCTACCGTTTGGCGGTGTAAAGAAATCCGGGTACGGAAGAGAACTCGGACGTTGGGGTATGCTGGAATTTGTGAACGTAAAGAACGTTACGATTGGCTGATACGCGCAATACGAGCATCTCGGCGCTGCTTTGCCAGAGCACGAAGATCTACAACATGATCTGCTTCGTCTACGATCTCGGCACCGAGCATTGTCTCCAGGACGTCTTCCATAGTTATGATGCCCTCTACGCCGCCATGCTCGTCCACAACCATAAACACGTGTTGCCGCTGCTGTAGGAATTGCTCCAGAGCGTGGTCAAGCGTGATGTTCTCTGGAATAAAGCCGATATCACGCTTTAAACGGCTTATCTCTGCTGACAAGCGTCCAGCCACTGCAGCGCGAAGGATGTCCTTTGTCATCACGTAACCAGCAACAGTATCAAGATCGGCCCCATCATATACCGGCATTCGTGAGAACATCTGCAGTTCTGGTCGTTTGATTGCTTCTGCTACCGTTAACTCCGAAGCAAGACCAGATACAACGGTACGAGGCGTCATCACATCTGTTACCTCAATACTGCTCAACTGCATGATGTTGGTCATGATTCTGTATTCACCGGGATCGAGAGCCCCTTCTTCGCGTGCAGTTTCTACCAGTGCTTCAAGTTCTTCTCTTGCCTCTTCTTCCTCTTCCTCCTGTGTGCGGGGTTTTGTGAGTGCAAGTAAGCCACGACGCACCAGCAGCAGTGGCGTAGCAAATGCGGTGATCACAGAGAGAAGCTTGCTGGTAAACAGCAAGGATCGATCAGAGATACGCTCTCCAATAACCGAAAACACAATTTTGAAGAGAGCTATACCTGTTACGAGTATACCTGACTCGGTGTAGAACGAACTGCCGTCTGTTGCAAAGAGTGTTGCCAAGGTCAGGACGGCCCCAACCAACACGGCAAGATCTACAAGCCGAATGGCAAGCTGCGATTCTACGGGCTCGTCGATTGCATGCTTTAACCTAATGCCGGCTGGCGAGCCTTCGTCTGCCATGGTTGCAACAACTCCCATTGGGAGGTTCACAAGCACTGATGCAGCAAACTCACAGAGTCCGCTTACAGCAATAGCGAGGGTAACTATGACATAGTCCATTTACTTGCTGCGAAACTCGGTACTGACGATCGTAATATCATTGGGCGACTTGACGATGCCGAATGGTGTGCTCACTGTTGGACGAGCCTTTACTGTGAGTTTAGCAGCAGAGCCGTTTGCACCGCCGAGGGCAAGAACTGACTGCATAATCTCTTCGTAGCCTTTGTCAAAGAGCAATTTCGACACGTCCATGGTAATGTCAACGGGAATTGGGCTCGAGGTAGCCCCACCTGCCAGCGGAATTTCTTTTCGCACAACGCCACTGAGTACTGTGCGTTCATCAAAGTAAAGCGTCCATGGAAGCTCTTTGAGGGTAAGGTCAAGGGGCTTCGTGCTTGCAACGCTGCCATCGTTAGGATTCTTAGCTTCGAGCAAGACCGTAAATGTTGCTTTTACACTTTTCGAGTGGTATGCCTCAAGTAATCGCAAAGCATCCGTCGGACCAATATCCGAGACGGATGACAGCCTGGCTGCATCAATGCCTGCGATCTTTAGGCCTGTAACACGCACAATGCGGAATTGCATATCCTTCATCGACATCACTGCATTTGTCAGATCTCGGATACTGGCGCACGAAGAAACGAGGACTACAGTTAAAACTGCTACTATTCTGATAATCATTGGTTGACTCTAGGATTGTACTGATGATTGTTCTATCAATGAAGCTGCGATCATCCCGCTTGTTGCCACAAGTGGGATCCCCCCGCCGGGGTGTGAGCTGCCACCAACATACCAAAGATTTCTGACCTCCCGAGACTTCTGACGAGGTCGCAGGAATGCACTGAATGGCGAATTGGAAGATGCTCCATACAATGCTCCGCGATACGACGACCATTCCTCCGCCATCGTGTCTGGTGTGCGCAAGCGATGCTCCCGGATAGTAGGATTCAGCCCAAAGCTTGCTAACCGGCCAAGTAGGTTATCAATTACCGCGTCTTCGTGCCCCTTCCATTGAGAGGATTCCTGAGCGTTCAGAATTGGTGATACTCCATTAGCTGGAGCGTTGATAAGGATAAACCAATTCTCCCGTCCGTGTGCACTCAGAGAAGAATCAGCTGAGCCTGATCGCGATATATAGATCGTTGCCTGTGGATCATGATGTCTCTGTTGCTCAATTGCCATAAACTCACGCTTGTAGTCATCCGCAAACAGGATGTTGTGATGCGCTAGGCCGTGATCAACGGCATCAACACTTGCCTGAACAACAACCCCGCTGCAAGAGGGGTCACGGGGCTCGGGTACATTCAATCCAAGTAGATGTTTTCGTGTAACGTAAACGTCTGCGTTCGATACAACATGGTCGCATGATATGATCTGCCCATGAGCAAGCCGGATACCTTGGACTGAATTGGCGGCTACTTCGATTGATGATACACGCTGATGTGTGTGTATCTCTACGCCGAGCTCAGATGCTAGTGCAACCAGGCCCTCGACGATGCTGTACATACCGCCAACAGGATACCATGCCCCGTAGCCGATTTCAACCCATGGAATAACCATGAGTGTTGCAGGTGCCTTGTATGGATTTGATCCATTGTACGTTGCGAACCTGTCAAACAACTGACATAGGCGCGGGTCTGTGAAATACGATGCGTTGTGCTTGTGAAGCGTTGATGCAAACCTGAGTCGCGGAAGCCGCGGAAGAAGCGAGGCGTTCTTTAGCTTAAAGAACTCACGAAAGCCATCGAACGGAGAGAAGATGAAGATGTCTTTCGTCATCTCATACACTTCTTTCGCATGGTCGAGATATGCCCGCGCATGATTGCCTTCCCCCGGAGCGAAGTCTTCAACTGCCTGGATAACCGCTTCTAGGTCAAAGGGCATATCTAGCTGTGAACCATCGCTCCACCTGTATTGGCAAGCGGGATCTACTGGACGAAGCGTGATGTAGTCTTCTCGGTTCCTACATACACGGCGGAATACTTCGTCCAACACAAATGGCATTGTAACGAGCGTAGGACCTGTTTCAAACGTGCAGCCGTCAAATTCAGATGTGTTGCATTTACCACCAACCTTGGCTGCCTGCTCATAAACCGAAACGTCAAAACCCGAATGGGCGAGCTGGATCGAGGCAACGAGTCCACCGATCCCGCCGCCAATCACGCAAACCCGAGAGTTACGCGCCTTCTGCATACGCGGGGGCTTGTATGTGTACATGTGTGCCAAGTTCATGGTGTTGGAGTTCGTCGCACATAGCAAGCAGTGCTTCTGTCCCGAACTCCGCCTCCCACATTGCAAGTGGATACACGCGTTCCTGAAGCGTATCAAGCGGAAACACATTTGTGTGAATCGCATGAGCTCGTTCGAGAGACGCAGTGTGTTTTTTCTTTGCGGCAGATCGAAGCTTTCCTTCGAGTGCTTCGGTAGCGGCGATCATTCCAGCACGCTGAGCATTCACAGTTGCTACTAGCGTGGGGTCAATAAGCTGAGCAGCTGTCTGATAGGGCTCAAATGTCTGGTTGATGTGAGTCCGTACGTCGTCACCAGAAGGTATGATGTCGCTTGTCAGCTCTGCTGCAACGTCACGCTCGACATCTTGCCATGGGCGAAGGAACCACGCCATCTCATGTCCGGATTTATTGACGTTGCGCAATGTCTTGGTCGACAGCATTGTGCCTCCTGACCTCAACTGCAGTGCGGGCATCGTAAGCCCAGCAGTTACATACGCCTGTGGGAGTTGGCAGTGATACGCCAGTTCGGCTTTGCCAAGCACAGAAACAACGGATGGGAGCACAGCATCCTGTACCATCGGTCGTGTAAGCACCGTTGGAGTGAAGCGATGGGGCTCGGTCCTTGCGGCATGCAGCAACTCATCAACGGTCAGATCCTTGTCTGCAATACGGACACCATCTGCAGTGGGCTCAATTCGCTGTCGTCCAGCAGACGTTGTGTACATCCACGGAACGTCCAGTACTGCAGCCTGCGCCTGTTCGCCCCTTGCTGTGATGTCTGCAGTTGTGATTCGTATCGAATGAACAAGGTCTGTGTTGATTCGAAGCAGATGCTCCAGCACCGAACTATGCAGTCCTGATGTTACAAGAAGACTTGACCGCATCGGAAGTACGCCCCAGTGCGCAAGGTATGGGGCTAGTACGTCTAGAAATGATGCACTCCACGACGCGCCCTCTATGTAGGCGCGCTTCATACGTTCGCGGGTGGTTTCTGCATATCTGCCAACCAAGTGCTCACAGGATCGATCAATGGTTGCGCATTCTACAGCACTCAGCGCGCGATCGCCAACGCGCAGCCGCGGCTCTGAGCCATCGTATGGTGTTACGTTAATAACGTCGGACGGTGCAAAGAGTAGCTTTGCCGACATCGCTTCGCGAGCGTCGTGATCGTTGTCTTCGATCCAGAAGATTGGAACGCACGGCACGCCAGTTCTATTCTCAATATCCTGAGCTGCTTGTACGGCGCTGCGAATCTTGTACAACGTATACATCGGGCCACCAAACAGACCTACCTGTTGGCCTGTTACAGCAACCACACTCGCTGGATTCTGCAGGGATTGAATGGCCGATTCCTGCTGTGCGGAAATCTGCATATGGCCAAGAGACTGACGAATAAGCTGTACGAGTCGAGATCGCGAAGCTCCCTGGCGAGATCGTAACTCGCAGAAGCGAGTATCAACGTCCTGCAACTTCATCTTCGGCCGTATCGCAATGGTATTCTCTACGTGGTCCGCGTCCGCCGCGAGAGGTGCTAGCCCCCTTGCTGATTGCCTTAATGGCTTCCTGCTCGAGAAGTCTGCGGAGATTTGCATCACGCTCGCGAAGCTGCGCATCTGCTGTGCGTGAGAAATACTCACGTCCGTCCACAAATGTGCGTTCAACACGAGACATGTTCGAGAGCGGATGGCCACTCCAGACAACAACATCTCCGTCTTTTCCTATCTCAAGGCTTCCGGTGCGCTGCTCGATAGCCATCTGTTTTGCGGCATTGATGGTAACAAACTTCATGGCATCGATCTCTGCAACGTTGCCGTACTTCACACTCTTTGCCGCTTCCTGATTAAGACGGCGAGCCATTTCTGCATCGTCAGAATTAATCGACACGTTTACGCCGGCGTCGTGCATGATAGACGGGCTCTCAGGAATTGCGTCAAAGACCTCCATCTTATAGGCCCACCAATCAGCGAACGATGAGGCACCAACACCGTGCTTTGCCATCTCTTGGGCAACCTTGTAGCCTTCGAGGATATGCGTGAAGGTGTGAACGCGGAAGCCGAATTCTTCGGCAAGACGCATGAGCATAAGGATTTCACTTTGCACGTACGAGTGACAGTGAATGTTACGCTTGCTGTTCAGGATTTCGACAAGAGCATCGAGCTGCAAATCCTGACGTACAGGTTTTGTTGGATCGTTTGCTTTGAGATCACGTTCGTACTCGCGCGCAGTGCGGAACGCATCTCGCATGATCTGCTCAACCCCCATCCGTGTCTGCGGATACCGCGATGTGTAACGGTCTCCCCAGTTTGCCTGCTTAACGTTTTCGCCGAGAGCGAATTTGACCGTAGGAACCGCGCCCTCTACCTTGAGGCCTTCGGCATCGGAGCCCCAGCGTGTCTTGATATACTGAAGCTGGCCGCCCATAGGATTTGCCGAACCATGAAGAAGGTGCGTTGAGGTAACGCCACCAGCAAGCTGACGATAAATGTTGACGTCGTCGGGATCGAGCACATCGCCGATTCGCACTTCTGTTGTAACCGCGTGGGTGCCTTCGTTTACGCCACGGCTAATCGCAATATGTGAGTGCTCATCAATAATGCCAGGCGTGATGTGCATGCCTTGGCAGTCTATGGTTGAAGCCGCTGTAAGCCCCTTGCCTACCCCAACGATCTTCCCATCGCGGAGGGCTACGTCTGCATTCTCGAGAATGCCCTGCGGTCCGCATGTCCAAACAGTAGCGTTTTTCAGGACAACATCAGCAGCAGCAGGCGGTGCTGCAAGACCAAACGGACCCATCGGATAGACTTTCGGCATTGGCAGGCGCTGCTGAATACGCACCCAATTCGATGGTTCGGTTCGGTCTTTCAGCGTGGAATCACGGCGCATAATAAAGCTGATCATGCGCCCATCAGGCATAAGTGCCTCACCGCTAATCAAGATGGAATCAGCAATACTTACTGCACGCAGCATACCGGGCACGCCGAGTGTATCAAGGTGCACGTTAAATGCAGCTCGTTTTCCTTGCAGTGAAAATGTGCCCGTAAGAGCGATTGAATCGCGTGTGAACTCCGCCGTAGGTTGTTCAATGCCGCCTGAGATCTTTACTCGCAGACTTTTACTATTTGGCAGACCAGCAGACGTAATCGTCCAATGCCCACGGACATCGATATCTACTGGCTGACGAAGTATGCGCTCAGAGCCCGCTACGATTACTCGTTGAATCTCTGTGCCATCAGTAAAGAGGGGGCCGCTGGTTACCACGAGATTGGCATAGTACCCGGCATCGATACGACCGATGCGGTCTGCAACACGTGCAATCTGTGCAGGCTCTGTTGTAAGAGCAGCCAAGGCGACATCCTCGCGTAGTCCGCGCTGTACACACTCGCGGATACGAGTGAGCATTGCAGACTTGTCTTTAAGCCCATGCAGTGTAAAGACTACGTGAATGCCAGCAGAATCAAGTAAGCGCGCATTGTCCGCAGCCCAGTACCAATTCATCAAATCAGTCAATCCCACTTCATGTGCACTCACTGCATCACGAACATCTGGAACATCCGGGAACGTAAGAGGGATGATGATCGCATCGGACTTTGTAGCAGTAATCGAGTTGAGCCGACGAAACTCAGTTCCAGTTCCGAGAGTGACAACCGAAATGCCAGCTTCCTTTGCGATGCGGTTCCAACGAACAATGTCGTGCTCGTCGTATGACTCAGCTAGGAACGTTGTTTTTGAGACAACCGCGTTGTGAAGAGCTTCGAGGGAAAGGTTTACTTCTGGCGGACGGTTTGTGCTGACGCGTTGCGAAGCCGCATGAGCCTTGGCGTACCATGATGCATCGAGGAAGGCCTGACGAATGAGCGCAATAGAACCCATCTGCGATGACGGGTAGGGAGTCTTTGACGTGCCCTTAGAGAATGACAGTCTTTGGTAGACGTTGTCTGCTATAACGGTCGTTGAAGACGTTCCGCCGCGCATCAGAACCGTGGCAGCACTGCCGCTAAAGATGCCGTCCTGGGATACGGCCGCTGCTGCGCCGTATCCAAGTGACTGCCATTCTTTTGCGATGTCGTCATTCATGCGCAGGGCGTCTGTAGCCCGACGTTCCGGACGTACTGCTTGGTTCCAATAGTGAGCGCCCTGTGGCTCTGGCGTGTTCGGGTTTTCATCTTCTTCCCACCGCGGACGCTTCTGCTCGGCTGCTGCTCCACGGAGCGCATTAACATCGAGGTATGGTTCAACGAATCCCGCATAGACATATGCACCGCGCAAATCACGCACATCTGCACCCTGCGGCACGGCCAGGTTCTTGCCTACGCGAACGATGCGTTCATCATGAACGATGATTACGGCAGAATCAATGCGCGCACCTGGATATGGGATTGCGGTGCAATTCACATACGCAGTGTAGGGAGTGCGCTTATCGCGCAGGCCGTCTACTGATGTTGTTGATACTTGCGCAGTAACTGTTGCTGCGGCAAACAGAAAGACGAGGAATCGAGTCATGCGCCAAAATTACGGCGCATACTGATGCTAACGGACAGGTGAATGCGTTCCGCGGCTGGAATACGTGCTGGCCACAGCAAGTGCTTCGCGCTGCTGGATCACTCCAGCCCCCTGACAGAGGGTGTCAACTCCGGAAAGACGTTTTGCGGTCTGTTGCAGGATGTCTTTTACGTCATGCGGCGTTAGAGAGGGGGCAATTTCGAGCATCTGAGCCGCAACAGAGGCCACAATTGGGGCCGCAAACGATGTTCCATCAACCATCTTGTACCATGGATTGATGAGCATGTTTTCTCGAATACCGGAGGCAATCGTGTGTCTGAGATGTTCCAGTGATATCCTCGGATCGCCGATAATAGCAGCCTCAATGGCGAGGTCGATGCCGTGGCGCATAAGGTGGTCATCGTTCATGCAGTCGAGAGCGCAGAGCACAGATGCCTGGTGGGCCCCTGATGTCCCTGGTAGAACCGGCGCAGGCAGCCATAGCGAGGGTGCGATAACGTCGGGTTTCTGCACCTGCAGACTCGTAATTCCAAACGTGCTATGGTACATAGTGTCATCGGACCGATCCAACGAGTTGTTGTCATTGAGGCCGCCAACGGTGATCGCGCTCGGTGCTGCCGCCGGAGGCCTGATCGGAGCCTGGGGATTATTGCCGGCCGCGGCAATAACTACGATGCCCATACTAACCAGGTCTTCTACAGCTGCGTTAACAGGGTGACTGAGGCTTTGGTCAATCTCGTCAGCGTAGACACTGATGTTTACAATGTCGATCCCAAGGTTCTCGGCATTGCGTTCGATCCATCGCAGCGCCCACACAATGGATGGGGTAGTGATGCGTCCGACGTCGTTCATTGTGCGAATCGCAACGATGGAGGCCATGGGCGCGAGTGATGTATACAGCCCATGGGACAGATATCCGTTGCCGGCAGCAGTGCACGCCGTCATCGTGCCATGCCAATGCCGGGCCAGTGCGTTGTCTGGAAGGCTATTGCTCGTTGTTTGGTCTACGGCATTTACATAGAGCTTCACACGCTGAACTGGTTCTGCAAGGTCAGGATGTGAGATGAAGTCGCTATCAACCATCGCAATCGTAACTCCACGGCCACGAGATAGGGTTTCTGCCTGCAGACGATGCGGCAGTGAGAGAACGGGTTTGATCGATGGTTGCCGTAGCATGATGCTGCGAAGTTAGAGGTCTGCATCGCGAGGCGGTGTAGTTTTGTATCCACGTGAACCTCAGGAATTACATGTTGAGAACGTTCTTACTGCTTCTCTCTGCATTGTTCGCAACAGGAGCAGTCTTTGCACAGATCGAGATGGCAATAAATGTTGACTCGCTTACCCGAGTGCCCCGGATCAAGGCTGATTCCCTCCCGTGGAAATGGAATACGCGCTGGAATGCGGGTTTTTCAACAACGCAGCTAACGAACTGGACGCAAGGGGGGCAGGACGTGTTTAGTCTAGACCTTGGGTGCTTCTCTTCATACGACTATGCGGACAGTATCCACTCGTGGGACAATGATCTGCATTTACGATACGGTGTGATCAAGCAGGGGAAGCAGGATATTCAGAAGTCAGATGATCAGATTATTCTTAGCAGCCGCGCATCGCGTGTTACATCGGACTGGTATCGGTATACCGGATTTGTTGATTTCCGTACGCAGTTCCTTGACGGATTTAACTACACGGTGTATGACAGTGCTGCTGGCTCGGCACTTCGGATTTCGTCGTTCTTTGCACCTGCGTTTTTAACAACTGCACTAGGCCTTGATGCTGCCATCCTCCCGCAGTTACGGGTGTTGATCGCCCCTTTGTCGTCTCGATCAACGTGGGTTCTTGACTCACGCCTTGTCGAGTCTGGACGTAGAGACGGACGCGGTGTGTTCGGTTTGCAGGCGGGTGAATCCTCCCGCACATCGATTGGTACAGTAGTTAACCTGAAGGTAGACTGGGAAGTTGTAACGAATGTGAATCTGCGCACGCGCTTCAATGGATTTATGCCGTATGCGTCACCGAAGCTCTGGGTTGTTACAGTTGAAAACGCTATCATAATGAAGGTTAACAGCTGGTTAAACGTATCGTGGCTTACCGACGTGTTCTACGATGACCGTATCCCAATTAAACGAAAAGACGGTTCAATTGGTCCGACTACGCAGTTTCGTAATCAAGTAACGATCGGCGTCAACTATTCGATGGGTAGTTGATCATCCTGAGAAACGCATCTTCTGTGAGTACCTGCACGCCGAGATCCTGCGCCTTCTTGAGTTTACTCCCTGCCTCTGAGCCTGCCACCACGTAGGATGTTTTCTTGCTAACTGAGCCAGAAGCCTTTCCTCCGTTAAGCTCCACGAGCTCTTCAGCTTGTCTGCGGGTAACGGTAACAAGCTCTCCCGTAAAGACAAACGTCATGCCAGCAAGAATTTGCGACTGTTGTGAAGGGGCTTCCTGGACAAAGCACAATCCTGCGCGCCGCAATGATTCAATCTCTGCAAGATTATCTGATTCGTCAAAGTACGACCGAACAGATGCCGCAATTGCGCTGCCGACTTCTGGAATACTCGTTAACGCATCAATCCTAGATCCAATCAGTGTATCGATTGATGGAATGGCTTTGCATAACAGCTTTGCCACACCTTCGCCAACGAACCGAATACCGAGAGCGAAGAGTACGCGATGGTAGGGTTGTGATTTACTGTGCTGTATGCCTGCTGCTAATTTGTCGAAGCTTTTCGGAGCCCAACGATCAAGAGCAAGAATCTCTTCTCGACGTTGTGGCAGCGCATAGATGTCGCTGATGCACGTCAGCAAGCCTGCCTCGATGAATTGTGAAATAGCTTTCTCGCCTAGGCCATCGATATCCATTGCATCGCGGGACACAAAGTGCTCGAGTCTGCGACGTAGCTGCCACGGACAGATCGAATCGTTGCAGTACCAGTTTGCCTCTCCTTCAGGGCGGTGCAAGGCCGAGTTGCGAGGGCACGGGCATACATGAGGCATTGCCCAGGGAGAAGAGTCTGTATGCCGTTTCTCATGCACTACGCCACTGACTTTGGGGATTACATCGCCCCCTTTTTCGATGATCACGGTATCGCCTACACGCAGGTCTAATTCATCGATAAAGTCCTGATTATGAAGAGTTGCCCGCGAAATTGTAGATCCAGCTAGCAATGTTGGATGCAGCTCTGCTACTGGAGTAACAACGCCGGTTCTGCCAACCTGAAGGGTGATGTCTTCGAGGACTGTTTCTGCCTTTCGTGCTTCGTACTTGTAGGCTATTGCCCAGCGGGGTGAACGGGCGATAAATCCAAGCTCCTGCTGGTGTCGAAGCGCATCAACCTTGATCACGATTCCATCGATTTGAAACGGTAGAGTGAATCGCTTCTCTTCCCATTGGGTAATAAACTCCATTACTTCCTGCACGTTGGCACAACGCCGAACTGCCGGACTGGTTGGGAAGCCGATTGTATGTAGTAGCTCGATGTTCGTTGAGTGGTCTCGAAGGGGCACGTCGGGTGTGTCCAGCCAATAGGCAACGAATTCAAGCCGGCGCTTCGCAACCTGGCGCGAGTCCTTTTGCTTGAGTGTCCCAGCCGTAAGATTTCGCGGATTTGCATAGGCCTTCTCGCCCCCTGCAATAGCTGCCTCGTTGATCTTAAGAAAGGTCTCGTCCAGCATGTAGACCTCACCACGTACCGTAGCACTGCCGATTGTAGAGCCATGAAGCCTTAAGGGGATAGAACGGATTGTTTTGACGTTTGCAGTTACATCATCGCCCGACTGACCATCACCACGTGTAGCACCCAGGGCTAGTATCCCGTCTACATACGTCAGCGACATTGCCACACCATCATACTTCAGTTCGCACACATAGGAGGGTGAAGCACCCTCCAAGCCTTCGCGGACGCGTCTGTCGAAGTCTTCTACTTCTTCGCGTGAGTAAGTATTGGCCAACGACAGCATTGGCACGGAATGAGGAACGGTTGAGAACTGACTCACCGGAGTACCGCCCACTCTCTGGGTAGGGGAATCGGGGGTTACGAGTTCAGGGTGCTGGCGTTCCAGATCCTGAAGCTCGGCAAACAGCGCATCGTATTCGCGGTCCGAAATCTCGGGCCGGGCCTCCACGTAGTACAGGTGGTCGTGCCGCAGAATTTGCGTCCGCAGGTAGAGAATCCTCTCTTGGCCAATTTCAGGCTGGTCAAACAGTGATTGCATGCCCAAATATCAGGATTATCGGGAGTATATTGGACGAGATAAACCTGAGAACACCATGGACAGAATACGTAGTCTACGTACGATATTGTTCGTACTGCTT
>JBIJAX010000013.1:0-45216 GCA_044345485.1 Kapaibacterium sp. (SeqCode) | reverse complement strand
ATGGGTTGTTGTTGGCGACGAGAACTACGGCGAAGGCTCATCACGCGAGCACGCTGCCATGGAGCCACGCTTCCTTGGTGGTAAGGCTATCATCACAAAGAGCTACGCACGTATTCACGAGACAAACCTCAAGAAGCAAGGCATGCTGCCACTCACGTTTGTAAGCCCAGCAGACTACGACAAGATCCGCGAAGACGACCGCATGAGCATCGACATCACAACACTTGCTCCTGGCAAGAACGTTGACCTCGTTGTGAACCATGCCGACGGCACGTCAGAGACAATCGTCCTCAAGCACACCATGAACGAGCAACAGCTCGGCTGGTTCCGCGCCGGTTCTGCTCTGAACCTGATTGCTGGACGGTAATTCAGTAGTTACGGAAGTACGGAATTACTCAATTACTCAATTACGGAATTACTCAATTACGGAATTACTGAGTTACCAAGCGGCCCGCCATTCGCAAGAGTGGTGGGCCGTTTCACATACTGACATCACCAATTCACGAACAGCCGGGTTGCAACGCATACAAGCCTTGCTATCTTCGAACATGATGCCTGACAATCTGCCCAGCAATGGCGACATAATTCTCTATCGCACATCGGATGACGCAATACGCATAGAGGTGCTACACGAATCCGACACGTTCTGGCTCGACCAGCGTCGCATGGCTGAGCTGTTTGGGGTAGGCATTCCAGCGATCGCAAAGCACTTAGCCAACATTTACGCATCTGGCGAACTCGACCCCCAAGCAACTATTTCCAAAATGGAAATAGTTCAACAGGAAGGCAATCGAAGAGTTAAGAGAGACATTGACTTTTACAACCTCGACGCAGTTATCTCGGTAGGCTATCGAGTCAACAGTGCCAAGGCAACCCAGTTCCGCATCTGGGCTACGCAAACCCTGCGGGAATTCATCATCAAGGGCTTTGTTCTTGATGACGAGCGTTTGAAGCTCAACAAGCGATTCGGGAAGGACTACTTTGACGAGTTGCTCGAGCGGATACGTGAGATCAGGGCTAGCGAACGGCGGTTCTATTTGAAGATCACAGACATCTACGAGCAATGCAGTATCGACTACGATAAACACGCTCAGGAGACACAACTGTTCTTCAAGACCGTACAGAACAAACTTCACTGGGCCGTTACGGGTAAGACTGCAGCGGAGATCATATCCGATCGTGCCGATGCCAGCAAACCCTCCATGGGTTTAACTACCTGGAAGAATGCTCCCAAAGGAAAGATCCTGAAGAGCGATGTCAGCGTCGCAAAAAATTATCTTATTGAGGCTGAAATCAAAGAGCTTGAGCGTATAGTGTCGATGTACCTGGACTATGCTGAAAATCAGGCCACTCGCAAGATTCCAATGAAGATGGCCGACTGGAATGCAAAGCTTGACGCGTTCCTTCAATTTAACGAGTATGATGTATTGACAAACGCCGGCTCTGTATCAGCTGAGGTAGCCAAGAAACTTGCTGAGGAGCATTACGAACAATTCCGAATCCTCCAGGACGCAGAGTTTGAAAGCGACTTTGAAGCTGAAGTACGACGCATTGGAGCAAAAGAGCCTAGGTCTGCCGACAGCTGACAATCGTGTATAAATGGTTGGAGTATGCCGAGAGTTTATCAGAACGCTCTTGTTTTAAAGCATTCCAGAATGATTTTCGTTTATTGCGATTGTTGCGATTGCTTCGTTTATGAAGTAGATTGATATCATTATGATAACATTCGTATATACCAATACACCCGAGCATCTTCGAGATGCCGAGATGGCTTTGTCTGCCCTGCTGCCATTGATGGCAAGAAGGGGCAAACTCGTACACATGCAGTTGAAGGGAAGCCAGAAGACTATTGCGCTGCCACGAGAAGCCCTAGCCGTAGTTGTGGAAGTACTTCGTCAAATGACGCAAGGAAATGCATCCGCGCTTGTGCCACTCGATCAAGAGCTTACGTCACAGCAGGCAGCAGAGATGTTGAATGTATCACGACCATATCTCGTCGGGCTGCTTGATTCCGGTACTATCCCTTCACGTAAGGTTGGCAAACACCGCAGAGTTCGCATGGCAGACATTGCTGTGTTCAAACAGACCGAAGAACAGGTCCGCAAGGCACGTCTCGATGAGCTTACACAAGAAGCCCAACGGCTAGGACTTGGGTATTGAGGCATTGTGGCAACCATTGCCGTTTACGACGCGTGCGTCTTGTACCCAGCGCCACTTAGGGATCTACTTATCAGATTGGCAGCGGCGGGGGTAGTACGCGCGTATTGGACCGAGGATATTCTTGACGAGTGCTTTGAAGCCATACTTAAGCGACGTCCAGACCTTGATGAAGAATCTCTGAAGCGCACACGGTTGTTGTTAAATGAAGCTTTACCAGGAAGCTCGGTTACCGGTCATGAGAAACTGATTTCGAGCCTAACGCTTCCAGATCCGAAGGACAGACATGTGCTTGCGGCGGCAATCCAGTGCAGGGCAAATGCAATAGTCACAATGAATCTACGTGACTTTCCACGCGAGGCACTTCATCGTTTCTCTGTATTGCCAGTGCATCCTGACCAATTCATCGTTCAGGCAATTCAAGTATCTCCGGTGACAGTGGGCTCGATTATTAACCAGCAAGCTGCCGCCCTAAGCAGACCACCGATGTCCGTCAATGCGCTTTTGAATAAGCTCGAGGCATGTGGCCTACATCACTCAATGACAAAGTGCAGAAAACTGCTTAAAATCTCCTAGCAGCATCAGTAACTCTTCACATGGATTCCCGCTTTCGCGGGAATGACGATAATGTACCCCGTAATCAGTAACCAGTAATCAGTAATCAGTAACCAGTCCCTAGTCCCTCGTCCCTATCTTCGGCGCCGTCCCGCACGTAGTCCGCATAAGCTTCTTCGTATCAAAGCCCCTTGACTCAGCTTCTTTGACAAGAGTAGCGTAGATCTCTTCATTTACCTGCGGTGTGCGCGACATCATCCAGAGGTAAGAACGTCCTGGCTCGCCAACGAGCACGTGCTGGTAGGTGCTATCGAGCGAGATGATGTAATAGTCGCCCTTGAAAGGCCAGAAGAACTGCACCTTGAGCTTGGCGTTGTTCGAGCCCTCTACAGGAAATGCCTTGCCTTCGATGGTGCGCCACGAGCCTTCTTCAAGGCAGTAGTTCACCACCTTTACATAGTCCGACATCACAGTGTATTCGGCAACGGAGCATGAGCAGCCCCTTTCAAACGTATGGTCGAACCGTGCCCACACATACCAGCGTCCTGCATAGCGCTGCAGATCAACAGCATCAACAACAGGCAAAGGGGCTGGCGAGGCGCAGCCGATGAGTGCAAGCAGAGCAAGGATGGTGGTGCGCATGAGGTACCGAGTAAGTGTGTTGTCCCGATAATACGAAGTGCGTTAACTTCACGCACTACCCTTGACTTCGGAGACACTATGAATCGTCGTGATTTTATCGCAACCACTGCTGGTGTTGGAGCGCTCGCGGCAACGCGCGGTGTGGGCAGCGTTCTTCCCGAAGACGTGCAAGGACCGATTGTACTTTCCACGTGGGATCACGGTATTCCTGCGAACAAGGAAGCGCTTCGGATTCTATCCAGTGGCGGCAGCCTTCTTGATGCCGTAGAACGGGGCGTTATGGTGGTAGAGGCCGACCCCGCAAACTTGAGCGTTGGGCTATCGGGTCTGCCAGACCGCGATGGTATCGTAACACTCGATGCATCGATCATGTCGGGTAAGGGGCCTGCAGGGTCCGTCTGTTTTGTGCAAGGAATTGCTCACCCAATATCTCTTGCACGCATGGTGATGGAGAAGACCCCTCACGTGATGATCGTTGGTGCAGGTGCTGAGCGCTTCGCTCGAGAGAATGACATCACGCAACGCGAGAATACGCTCAGCGAAGGGGCTCGTAAGGCATGGCAGGACTGGCTGAAAGAGAAGAAGTATCAGCCGGTCATCAACATCGAGAATCATGATACGATCGGTCTGCTTGCAATAGATGCAAACCTGAACATGGCGGGTGCATGCACAACGAGTGGACTCGCCTACAAGGTGCATGGACGTGTGGGAGACTCCCCCATCATTGGTGCCGGACTCTATGTTGATGATGAAGTAGGGGGCGCAACATGCACAGGTTTGGGAGAGACAGTTCTTCGAACATGCGCATCGTTCCTTGCTGTTGAGAAGATGCGTAGCGGTGCAACGCCGCAAGAGGCATGTGAAGAAGCCATCAAGCGCATCGTGAAAAAACATCCGGCGATTGACGATTACCAGGTTGGTATCCTCGCGCTGGACAGGGGCGGACGTCACGGAGCACACGGCGTGCACAAGGGCTTTACCTATGCGCTGAACACCGAATTACGTCAAGCAACGTCATACGCCCAATGACCACTCAACGCGCACTTGTTATCGGCGGCACGGGACTAGTCGGATCCCACCTTCTTGAACAACTTGATGCAGACCAGCGCTTCAGCAAGATCTACGCTCTTAGCCGACGTCCCACCGAGCCCCATAGCCGCATCGTAAATATCGTTACGGAGCTTGATGCAGTGACAGGTCAAGAAGAGTTCTTTAATGTGGACGTTGTCTTCTGTGCTATCGGCAGCGCCATCAAAAAGGCAGGATCTCAAGCAGAGTTTCGTCGCATTGATTATGAGCTCCCGATGCACATTGCGCGCCTTGCTCTGTCAAGGGGCGTTCGAAGGTTTGTCCTTGTGAGCTCAATTGGTGTAACGGCATCATCAAAGTACTTCTATCTGCAAGTGAAGTATGCGCTGGAACGCGATCTGGCAGCGCTCGGCTTTGAGCAACTCTCAATATTGCAGCCATCGCTGATCATGGGAGATCGCAAAGAGTTTCGCTTTGGCGAGCTCATCAGCAGAGTCGGGATGAAGTATCTCAATCCCCTTACGCCAACGCGCTACCGTGGGGTGCATGCACGCCGTATTGCGGCATCGATGATCAAGGAAGCCCACACTGAGCCCTCTGGTGTGCACTATGTGAACAATTCCGACATTCTTACGGCATGATGTTTGTCATGGAATCAGGCTCTTCCTAGATACTAGCTTTCCGCATTCACCAACTACCGGAGGATGCGATGTACAACCTGATCAACAGTCCGCTGATTGAAGACCTCTTCGCAGTATCAACGAAGCCGTGTCTGAGTTTGTACTTGCCAACGCATCGCACGCAACCGGAGCGCCGTGACGACTATACGCGCTTTCATCAGTTGGTGCGTGAGTTAACCAACTCGCTGAAGACTGGGTTTCGTCAGACCGAGATCGATACGCTGATGGCCCCATTTCACGACATCGATCGTGACGAGCGTTTTTGGAATCAACGCAAATCTGGTATCGTGATGTTTCGTGCTCCGGGTGTATTCATCACACAGCATCTCGACAGGACTGTGCCCGAGCTTGCCATTGTTGCCGATGCATTTCATGTAAAGCCATTGTTCCGATTACTACAGACCACGGAAGAATACCATGTGCTTTGCGTCACTAAGGAAACTGCGCAACTGTTCGTAGGCAATCGCGATGCGCTACAGCCAGTTCCGATTCGTGGACGTGAAGTGGTTTCGATTGATGAGCTGCTTGGTAGCGAACTCACAAAGCGAGGTTTTGCGATAGCCAATTCTGGCGGCATGCGAAGATTTGTTGGCTATACCACAACCACAGATGAAGTTGAGCTGGATACGCAACGGTTCTTTCGTGCTGCAGACAAACTGCTCATGGAAGAAGTGCCCGACATCCTCGAAATGCCTCTAATAGTAGCAGGGCTTGCAGAACAGAGTCCAGTCTATCACAGCGTAAGCAGAAACCCTCAGCTCGTGTCGGAGTACATCCACGTGAATCCACTGCGCCTAACGCTTAAGGAGCTCACCAGCAAGGCATGGCAAGTCATCGAGCCCCATATCCGTGAGCAAAGTAGCGCGTTGATCGAGGCGTTCGATGAAGCAGCGATGCGAAACGGTGGAATCGAGGGCGTGTTCGGAATCGCGCATGCAGCTGTTGAGGGTCGTGTTGAGACGCTCTTTGTCGAAGACAACCGTCAGCTGCCGGGGAAGATCGATGAGGACACGGGCATCGTTGTGTTCGATGACCTCGCTCAGCCAGACGTGAACGATGTGCTCGACGATATAGCACGCCTTGTGGTAAAGAAAGGCGGAACGGTAATCGTATTGCCTACACAGTATATGCCAACAAACACAGGGGCCGCCGCAATCCTCCGATACTGATCGATAAATCTGGTTAGTTTCGAGGATGCAGTATGTAATCTTCCTCGCACTCATTGCAGCTCACGTGCTTGTTGCGCAGCCGCGGACAGTAGGGCTTATCAGCAGCAGTCCATCTGCGTGTTACGATGGCTATACGCTGTTTGCACCTGTTGCAAGCCGCACCACCTACCTTATCGATAACGATGGTCAGGTTGTGCACCTATGGCAAAGCGCAACTCCACCGGGACAGGCCGTAATGCTTCTCGAAGATGGCTCATTGCTGCGAACAGGTTCCCCGCAAGTGCAGGCAATGGGAGGGGGCGGCGCAGGTGGCATAGTGGAGAAGACCGCGTGGGATGGCACTGTCATCTGGAAGTACGATCATTATGGTCAGACGTATCGCTCGCATCACGATGTGGAGGTCCTTCCCAACGGCAACATCCTTTTGCTTGTTTGGGAAAGCCATACCGTTGCCGAAGCACTTGCAGCTGGTCGCATACAGTCGCGCCTCGTCGAAAATGCCCTATGGTCGGAACGCGTAATCGAGGTGAAACAAACCGGACCCACGTCTGGAGAAGTAGTATGGTCGTGGAGCTCATGGGATCACATGATTCAGGATGCTGATCCCGCCAAGCAGAACTATGGTGTAGTGAACGAGCATCCAGAGCGCATCGATATCAATTCTGGCGGTAATCGTTCTGATTGGCTGCATGCAAACTCGGTGCGATACAACCCTCTACGCGATGAAGTAATGATCAGCATTCATAATCTTCACGAAATCTGGATCATTTCGCGAAAGAGCGGAGATATCGTCTATCGTTGGGGTAATCCCCAGATCTACAAGTCCGGAACTGCTTCACAGCAGCGCTTGTGGGGACAGCACGATGCACGTTGGCTGCCGGGCGACTGGAGCCGTATCATGATCTTTAACAACGGTATCGGACGTCCGGGCGGTAATGCCTCAAGTGTAGATATCGTGGAACTGCCATTGCTGCCAGACGGCTCATACCGCAAGACAGGCACAGCATCGTACGAACCAGCTCAGGCAGCCGTTGCATATCCGCCTTCGCTCTCTGGGAAATTCTTTGGACAGAACATCAGCGGCGCAACACGCCTGCCCAACGGCAATACGCTCTCATGTCTTGGTCCGTCTGGTACGTTTATCGAATCCACGCCAAACAACGAAGAAGTCTGGCGGTACGTAAACCCCGTTTCACAGAATGGGATTACATCACAAGGGGGCACGCCTCGTAACAACATGGTGTTCAAGATCTACCGTTACCCCACGGACTTTCCGGCCTTCCAGGGAAAGCGTCTAACTCCTCGCGGACGCATTGAGGATGGGCCTTTAGGTGTAGAAGAGGCTGATTCGCACCTGGGGTATTGTGCATCGATTAATATGCTGGCGAACTCGGCAACCGTAGTTATTCAGAATGCCGACTACTATCGTTTCACTGCCTACGATCTGCTTGGTCGAGATCTTGGGCTGGTATTCGAGGGTGCCTGTGAGCCGGGCACCTACACCTACGCTGTGCCCCCATACACGATGTTTGTTGTCCGACAGTGAGTCACATTTTGCGCCGTTGAACGCACATAGATGTAGAACACATCAATGTGCAGGAGAACAACAATGGCTGCTGTATCAACGGACTACGAGTTCTATGTCGATGCGCTCGAAACACTCAGGGCCGAGGAGCTGGCCTGGCTTGAGGAGGAGATTCAACTGGAATCACTCGTGCATGATGCCAGAGTACACGGTACGCTAGAGGATCAGAGGGATCTGCGGCATCGCCTTCACGAGCTGCGAATTGCCCGGGAAGCGCATGTTCGGTATCAGGCAGATCGGCTTCGAAACGTCCTGGAATTGTAACCAACTGAGAAACGGTGTAATCTTGGTGGTATGAAGATGTCCGCAAGAGCATTGCTTGTGCTCGCCCTCGCCTTTTCCGTTATGTCCTGTGCCGACTTGATCGACGGACCTTTTCACCGCAGAGACGATGATGATGATCACGATACGATCATCACAGACACCACAGGAAACGGTAACAGTGATACAACCGTATGTTTCTCCCGCGACATTTTACCGATCCTCATCACGAACTGTGCGATGGCGGAATGTCACGATGAAGCCTCGCACAAAGACGGCGTTGTCCTAACGTCATACGAGTCTGCCATGCATCTGGTAACACCAGGTAGCATAAACAAATCGGAACTGTATGAGGTGATTACGGAAACAGATCCAGAAGATATCATGCCTCCTCTGCCGAGAACACTGTCAAAAGAACAGATCAGTCTTATAGCACGGTGGATACGTGAGGGAGCACATGATGGTACATGCACCGAAGACTCATTGTGTGATACGACAAACATCACACTAGATGCCGATGTCGGACCGATTCTCGCAAAGTGGTGTATCTGTTGTCATGGACCTGTTGATCCAGGCGCAGGCATCAATTTGACAATTCGTTCTGTGGTTGAAGCAGAATCGCGCTCGGGGCGACTTATGCGATCAATCACTCACGATCCGTCAGTTGCGAGAATGCCACCGAGCGGCCCGAAACTAGATGACTGTTCAATAAAGAAAATCCAAGGCTGGATTCAACAAGGCTTTCGTTAAGCACCGTCCTGTGCCGTCTTGGATTGTAGTATGAACTTGTGTTCATACAACAATGAATCCGCTCGTTTGGCGTCCTCTCGCCCATGGTCGTATATTTAGCGCATTCTCTACTGCGCGCATCGACTGATGTGACTGGTGCTAACCCCTGAGTGAGATTACATGCGGAATTGGGAACGTTACTGTGTACTCCTTCTCGTGTTTCTGTCCTTTGCAGCAGGACAGCGGGCGGCTGCAAAGATTACACCGCGACCGTGGTCCGATACAGCTCGATCGAAACCAGTGTTCCCAGACGAGTTTAGCGAGCTCGATGAAGAGACTGAGGATTCAGAGAAACTAGACCCCGCAGTATCGCGCCGGATGGAACAAGCCCGCCAGAGATACCTGCAAGCTCTTACACACATTGAAAACTCCGACACTACAAAGGCTGCCGAGGATTTCGAAGGGGCCATTGCTATCCTCAACGAACTAGCTTCGTTCCCAGATGTAGAGTCCAATTCTGACTTTACCGATCTTGTGCAGAGCGTGATCGAAGACTACGAAACGTACGTTCGCAGCATCGACAATCTCAACCAGAATTCCTCGATCTTCATTCTCCGTGATCGGCTCTTCGAAGCCGTTGATGCCCGTCAGACAACGCTAGAAACCATAACTGTTCCCAAGCCCCTTGCCCCTCCGGATCTGCCCGAGACGACGATCCCTCTCACATACAACGAACATGTTGATGCGAACATTTCCTTTATGGCCTACGGACGCGGACGCAGGTTCATGAAGACGTGGATCGAGCGCACAGGACGCTGGTTTGGTCTGCTGCGCCGGATAGCAAAAGAAGAAAAAATGCCCGAAGAAATCGTCCACCTTGCGATGATGGAATCGGCCCTGAATCCTAACGCGTTCTCACGCGCCAAAGCTGTGGGGATGTGGCAGTTCATGAAGGCAACAGGTGAAGAGTACAACCTTGCTGCAGGCTATTGGCTTGACGAGCGGCGAGACCCCGAAAAGGCAACACGTGCGGCAATGCGTTTTCTTCGAGACTTGTATAATGATCTCGGCGATTGGCACCTGGCACTCGCAGCATACAACTGTGGAGGAGGAGGGGTACGCAGAGCAATCCGGAAGTCGGGGCTAGATAAACCGAACTTCTGGCAGATTCGCGAGCATCTCCCGAAAGAAACACGGGACTACGTTCCGCTGTATATCGCCACGACTATCATAACCATGAAGCGGGACAAGTACGGGTTTTCGGATGACTCCGTTGATCTGCACAAACCGTACGACTATGAGACCGTAAAGATTGATGAGCCCGTGAACTTTAGCACACTCGCAAGATGCGGCAACATGTCTGTTGACTCGCTTCGCACGCTAAACCCCGAGCTTGTGCGGGATTGCACGCCCCCTTCTGGTAGCTACCAGCTTAAGGTATATCCTGGGATGGCTCGAGACTTCCTGAAGCGGTATGCGGCCCTTGGCGACGATGAAAAGCAAGTCTTTGTCAAGCATTCCGTGGTTCGCGGAGAGACGCTATCCAGCATAGCCAACATGTACGGCGCTACTGCGGGAGAGCTTGCTGAAATCAATGGGTTAACTGGATATCGATCACGGCTTAAAGGCGGGATGACGCTGCGGGTGCCTGTGCGAAGCGGACGCGATGTAGCAGCAGTGGCAAGCGACAAATCAGATTCTACGGAACCGCGAACAAAGCAGCAGCAACCTTCAGCATCTGCTGGCTCCCCTGCGGCCGGTTCTTCTCGCGCCACGCAACAAGATGCGCCGACGGGTCCAACAGGACGTAAAGAAAAGGTTGCAGCGATTCATCTTGTAGCAAAGGGAGACAACCTCTCATCGATTTCAAGCAAGTACAACATCCGCGTAACGGACCTCCGCAACTGGAACAACATCCCTTATGACAAGGAAGATATTCGAGTAGGCGACACGCTCGTGGTTGGCACACCAACCGGCGCACGGAAGCCAGCCGAGCCCGAGATCGAGCGTCTACCAATCGTCAAAACCAAGCAGCATAAGGTTAAACGCGGTGAAACGTTGGCAAGTATTGCGCGTACCTACGGTACCACACCAGAGCGGATTGCAAAAATTAATGGGCTGGCTGGAGGACGTTACAAGGTCAAGTCAGGGCAGCGCCTGAAGGTTGAAGTTAAATCCACAGGATCGGGCTCGACAAATCGTCAGCAAACCGCACAAAAGCCGAAACGGTACAAGGTTCGTAGAGGAGACACCCTTGCTGAAATCGCGGATCGCTTCAAAACCACCGTTGCCGAGTTGAAGAGGCGGAACCCCGCCCTCAAGCGCTCAGCCGCTCTGCGAGCTGGACAAGTAGTAAACCTCGATTAATCAGCTCTACCAAAGCAATCAGCCCGTATCTTTGTCGCGATGCATGCGATTATTCCCGTAGCCGGCATAGGTACACGACTTCGCCCCTTTACCCATTCACTTCCAAAAGTTCTCGTGAATGTGGCAGGTAAGCCTATTCTGGGTCATATTCTCGACTCCCTCGTTGAACAGGGAATACAGAGTGCTACGATCATCACTGGCTATAAAGGCGAGCTAGTCGAAGAATATGTGACGAATAACTACAGGCTCGATGCCGCCTTTGTGCAGCAGGATGAGATGCTCGGCCTTGGACATGCGATCTGGACAGCTAGAGAGTCGTTGGGTGACGAGCCCGTGCTGATTATTCTCGGCGATACTGTGTTTGATGTAGATCTGTCGACATTGAAGTCGCGTCAGTTTTCATCGCTCGGTGTTAAACATGTTGACGATCCTCGCCGATTTGGCGTGGTGATCGAGGAAGGGGGCTTTGTATCCCGCCTCGTTGAGAAGCCAGAGACGCTCGTTTCTACAATGGCCATTGTTGGCCTGTACTACATCCACGAACCAAGAAAATTGCGGTCTGCCTTGGATACACTCATTGAGCGCAACATTCGCACAAAAGGTGAGTACCAACTCACTGATGCATTGCAGCTCATGGTAGACAGCGGAGAAAAGTTTACCACCTTCGTGGTTGATGGATGGTATGACTGTGGCAAACCCGAAACGCTGTTGCAGACAAATCGATTTCTACTCACGAAGCGAGGCAAACAGCCAACAGCACCCGAAGGGTGTGTGTTCGTGCCGCCCGTCCACGTGGACCCCACAGCCATCGTAGAGCACTCTGTTATCGGACCATACGCCTCAATATCCAAAGGTGCAGTTGTTCGCAACAGCATTATTCGCGACAGCATTATTAGCGACAACGCATCTGCAATTGACATTGCCCTTGATCAATCGATCATCGGCGAAAACGCTGAAATCACTGGAAGATTTTCCACCATTAATATTGGCGATGCCTCAATCGTGAGGTTATCTCAGTAGCACATGAAGTACATCTTTACCTCCGAGTCCGTTTCTGAAGGACACCCAGACAAAGTTTGTGATCAAGTTTCCGATGCGGTGCTTGACGAAGTTCTAGCCAATGATCCAACTGGGCGCGTTGCATGCGAATGCTTTGCAACCACAGGGATGATCGTGGTTGGCGGAGAAATCACAACATCACACTATATCGATCTTCCTGAGCTTGTTCGCGGCGTTATCCGCGACATTGGCTACGATCGCGGCGAATACCGCTTCGAAGCTGATTCATGCTCGGTAATCAACGTGATCAACCGACAGTCCCCAGACATCGCCCAGGGCGTAGACACTGGAGGCGCTGGAGACCAGGGCATGATGTTCGGGTATGCGAATACTGAGACTGCCGAGTACATGCCGGCTGCCATTCACTTCTCGCACCAGTTGGTAAAGCGCCTTGCAGACATCCGCAAGAACAACAACAAGCTGATGCCATACCTGCGTCCGGACGCAAAAGCACAGGTATCTGTGGTCTACGGTGATAACGGCGAGGTAGTTAGCGTTGATACGGTCGTGGTCTCAACACAGCACGACCCAATGGAGAACGCCCACTCACGCATTAAGGAAGACGTCATCGAAAACGTCGTCAAGGCCGTGATTCCAGAACACTTGATCAACGCAGACACAAAGTTCCACGTAAACCCAACTGGCAAGTTCGAAATCGGCGGCCCACACGGGGATACGGGGCTCACCGGACGCAAGATCATCGTAGACACCTACGGCGGCAAGGCCCCTCACGGCGGCGGTGCATTCTCGGGTAAAGACCCAACAAAGGTAGACCGCTCTGCTGCCTATGCGGCGCGCCACCTGGCAAAGAACATTGTGGCCGCTGGCATCGCACGTGAGTGCACGATCCAGCTCGCATACGCTATTGGTGTTGCCCAACCAGTCTCGATAAATGCAGATCTCCACGGCACTTCTGCTGTAAATCCGCGCGAGATCGAGCAGTTTATCATGAATAACATCGACCTTACACCAGCAGGCATCATTTCGCGCCTAAACCTACGCAGACCGATCTACAGAGCATCGGCAGCGTACGGACATTTTGGACGTCATGAGTTCCCGTGGGAACATCTGGACCTCCGTGAGATGTTTGCTTCCAAGTTCGCCTAATTACAATCACAATTCACACGACAATGGCAACAACAACCAAAAAGACGGCCATAAAGGGCGTCGCAACAAACGGTGTAGCAAAGAATGGTGCAGCCAAGAACGGTGTGCACGCATCCAATAAGCTCATGAAGCTTCCATCACGCGTTGCAAAGGGCGATATTGGCTACAAGCCGCACGCTTTTGCTGTAGCAGACATGAGCCTTGCTCCATGGGGACGCAAGGAGATCATGCTTGCAGAAGCAGAGATGCCAGGCCTTATGGCGCTCCGCGAGGAGTATAAGGGCAAGAAGCCTCTCAAGGGGGCGCGCATCGCAGGCTGCCTTCACATGACGATTCAAACAGCCGTGTTGATCGAGACACTGATCGATCTCGGTGCTGATGTGCAGTGGTCTAGCTGCAACATTTTCTCAACACAAGATCATGCTGCAGCAGCAATTGCTAAAGCCGGCGCTCCTGTGTTTGCCTGGAAAGGCATGAATGAAGAAGAGTTTGACTGGTGCATCGAGCAGACGCTGTTCTTCGGCAAGAGCCGCGAGCCCCTTAACATGATCCTCGATGATGGTGGAGACCTCACCAACATGGTACTTGATAAGTACCCTGAACTTGTGTCGGGCATTAAGGGATTGTCTGAAGAAACCACTACAGGCGTTCTGCGTTTGTACGAGCGCATCAAGGCTGGCACGCTTCCAATTCCTGCGATCAACGTAAACGATTCGGTCACGAAGAGCAAGTTTGACAACAAGTACGGCTGCAAAGAATCTCTCGTAGATGCTATCCGCCGTGCAACAGACATTATGCTTGCTGGTAAGGTTGCAGTTGTAGCTGGCTACGGAGACGTAGGTAAGGGTTCGGCAGCATCTCTAGCCGGTGCAGGCGTTCGTGTAATCGTTACAGAGATCGACCCGATCTGCGCTCTGCAGGCTGCAATGGATGGCTTCGAAGTAAAGAAGATGGCAGATGCCGTCAAGGAAGCCGACATCGTCGTGACAGCTACAGGAAACTGCGACGTGATCAACGAAAAGCACTTCAAGTCCATGAAGGACAAGGCAATCGTATGTAACATTGGTCACTTCGATAACGAAATCGACATGGCTTGGCTCAACAAGAACTACGGCAAGACGAAGCTCGAGATCAAGCCGCAAGTTGACATGTACACCATCGGCAAGAACAACATCATCGTTCTGGCAGAAGGCCGCCTAGTAAACCTTGGCTGCGCAATGGGTCACCCATCATTCGTAATGTCGAACTCATTCACAAACCAAACACTCGCACAACTCGAACTCTGGAAGAACTCGGACAAGTACGAGAACAAGGTGTATGTACTACCAAAGAAGCTCGACGAAAAGGTTGCTCGCCTACACCTAAAGAAAATTGGCGTTCAACTCGACGTTCTCAACGACAAACAGGCCAAGTATATTGGCGTAGAGGTTAAGGGGCCGTATAAGCCTGAGTATTACCGGTACTAAGAAGTAGCGAGTAGCGAGTTTGCACTAGCGGCACGAGATTTCGTGACGAACAACGTATCAAAACAAAAGGCCCTGCTAACGCAGGGCCTTTTTCATTACATAGTCATTGAGCCAGAACTGTCTGTATGGGATATCAACCGATTGTATCACCTGATACCCTTGTTTACGATAGAAGTCCTGAGCAGAGTTGAATCTGTTTACATTAAGCCGTAGTTCTCTGCCACCCTGTTCTGCGACGCGCCGCTCAACGTCATGCAGAAGCGATCTGCCAATTCCACTGCCTTGAGTTCCGGGCCGAACGTATAACCGGTGGAGTTTAAATACACCTGCTTCATCGTCTGATTTCCGGAAAAACGCAAAACCGTGCGGCTGACCATCGACAAATGCCACTACGTACGTACCCTCAGCGTTGGCGATTTGACGTCCGATCGCCTCAACACTGAGCAGGTCGCTAAACATCATCGCGATCTGCTCTTGGGTAATGATAGCACGGTAGGTTGGTTCCCACGTGGCAAGCGCAACCTCATGAATGCTCCCAATATCTTCCAGATCCGCCAAACGAATCACGACATCATCAGAATTCATGTCTTTCCTGCTTCTTCGGGAACTATCCGGCACCCTTATGCATTTCCACATCCATATGGTTGGAGCGTTCCAACAGGAAGGCTCCTACTTTCGGACCTCGCATGAGTGCAGACATGCGGGGTCTTTTTGTGTTTAGATGTCAAGATTACGCACGTACTGTGCATTCCGCTCGATAAAGTCGCGACGCGGCTCAACAGCTTCGCCCATAAGGGTTTCAAATACGTGCATAGCTTCAGCAGCGTTTTCGATGCTTACGCGAAGCAGCGTTCGCGTTTCAGGGTTCATGGTTGTAGCCCATAGCTGCTCCGGATTCATTTCTCCAAGACCCTTAAAGCGACTTATCACGATTCCGTCTGCCGTAGCCCCTTCCTCAACTGGTGCTTCAGCATCTTCGACCGGTGCCTTTTCCGTAGCCTTCGCAGCCTTGCGCTCGGCCTTCTCCTTGCGGATTCGGTTAATGATCTCATCGCGCTCGGCATCATTGTATGCGTAGTGCTCCTGCTTACCCTTCTTGAGCTTATAGAGAGGGGGCTGAGCAATATAGAGGCGTCCATCGTTGATCAGCTGCGGCATGTGCTTCCAGAACAACGTCAGAAGCAACGTGCGGATGTGCGAACCATCAACGTCGGCATCGGCCATAAGAATGATCTTCCCGTAGCGGGCACGGGCAACATCAAAGTCGTCGCCAAAGCCTGCACCGATAGCGGTAAAGATCGTACGGACTTCTTCGTTCTCGAGCACCTTCGTGAGGCGAGCCTTATGAACGTTAAGGATCTTGCCCTTGAGCGGCAGAATTGCCTGGAAGCGTCTGTCGCGTCCCTGCTTTGCCGAACCACCAGCAGAGTCACCCTCTACAAGAAAGATCTCCGTGTCTTCTGGAGTGCGGAGCTGACAGTCTGCGAGCTTCCCTGGAAGCGAGCCGCTTTCCAGCGCCCCTTTACGACGGATAAGATCCTTTGCTTTGCGTGCTGCTGCTCGAGCTTCTGCAGACTGCGTAGCCTTCTCAATGATTGTCTTGGCCGCGCTCGGCGTTGCATCGAGGTACTTGCTGAGTTCTTCGTTTACGATTGAACGTACGATACCTTCGGTCTCGCCGTTGCCAAGCTTTGTCTTTGTCTGACCTTCGAACTGAGGCTCGGCAACCTTGACAGCAACGATTGCTGTAAGACCCTCGCGGAAGTCCTCGCCCGTAAGGTTGATGTCCTTCTTCGTCATGTTGTTCGCCGACGCATACGCGTTAAGCGTACGTGTAAGCGCACTACGGAAGCCAGAAACGTGCGTTCCCCCTTCTACCGTGTTGATGTTGTTGACGTAGGAGAGCAATGTTTCACTATAGCCGCTGTTGTATTCGAAGCAGATCTCAACAACTGTTTCAATACCTGACTCGTTTGTAAACATGCCAGACATCAGAATCGGCTTCGTAATCACGGTTGCGTTGGCGTCGAGGTGGCGCGCGAAGTCGACTAGACCACCGCGATATGCGAACACATCTTTTTGTCCATCGCGCTCATCTTGAAGCGTGATCGTAACATCTGGATTCAAGAACGCCAGCTCGCGTAGACGCTCAGAAACCTTCTCATATCGGAATTCTACGGTACGGAAGATCGTGGCGTCTGGCCAGAAGCGCACTGTTGTGCCCGTACGCGATGACTTGCCGATCTCCTGAACCGCGCCTTGTGGAGCACCAATCTTGTACTTCTGCTCGTACATCTTGCCTTCGCGTTCCACCGTTACGGTAAGGTCCGTCGAAAGTGCATTCACGCAGCTCACACCCACGCCGTGAAGTCCGCCAGACACCTTGTAGGTGTTCTTATCGAACTTACCGCCAGCGTGCAGCGTGCACATCACAACTTCCAGCGTAGAGATCTTCTTTACCGGGTGAGGCCCAACAGGGATACCGCGACCATCATCCTGCACGGAGCACGATCCATCAGAATGCAACGTAATCGTGATGTTCTTACAGTGTCCGGCAAGAGCTTCGTCGATCGAGTTGTCTACAACTTCCTGGATCAAGTGGTGGAGACCGCGCTCGCCCACATCGCCGATGTACATGGCAGGACGTTTACGGACGGCTTCGAGTCCTTCGAGGACCTTAATACTATCCTCGGTATATCCAGGTTGTTGCAATTGTTCAGACATGATGTTCTCCTATAAACAACGTTACCGAATGATGATTTCTCGAACGAAATCTTCACCGGCACGTTGGTTGAGTGATAATCGTAATTCTTCTCGGCGAAGCATTAACTCACTTCGCCAGGGGGCTTCCGGCACATGAATGCGCAGAACGCCGTGTTCAAATGATCGAATCTGTGTGCGGCCAGCAAGCCCCTTGCCAACCACTTCTTCCCAGTACACTGGTAGTCGGGCTTTGAGGAGTTCCCCTTCAAGGTGCCGACTCTTGATAAACCCGCGCAAAAGGTCGCGAAGCTGATGCATTACGCTGCCTCCCTTGCTGGTTCAACTGTTTGGTGCTGCAACGAAGCCTGCCCCGCGTTCACGTGAAAGAGTGACACATGGATGGGTGTTGCACGAGCCATGTTCTTTGCGCTAATCAATTCGAGAACATCTGATCCGCTAGTCGTGGTAACGAAGCATTGCATACCCATGCGGATGATCTCCTCGAGAACACGAGCGCTTCGCTCATTGTCGAGCTCACTAAACACATCATCAAGCAGTACAATTGGACGTTCGTTGCAACGCTCATGCAGCAACTCACATTCGGCTATCTTAAGAGCGATCAACAACGACTTGTGCTGCCCTTGAGATGCCGTCTCGCGAACAAGTCCACCGTTGATGCAGAAAAGCATCTCGTCTTTTTGTGGACCGAACATCGTTACTTCGCGAGCAATTTCTCGGTTGCGCAGATCCTGTGCTTGCTTCTGGTAGAGTTCTGTGATGGAGGGGGCTGTTAGCTCGCGATCAACAACCTCATCTGCGCAATCAGGCTGATACACGATCGAAATAGCTTCGTGCTGCGCGCTAATCGTCTCGTAGATCGCTTCGATGCGAGGTGTAAACTCACGAATGAACCCGGCTCTTCGTTCGACGATCTCGGCGCTCACGGCGATAAACTGACTCGTCCAGAGATCAAGCTCTTGAATTCCAGCCTGTCCAGACGCAACGAGTTGGAGCAAAGCGTTACGATGTTTCAGAATTCGACGATGCTCAAACAACAATTCGGCATACCTTCTGCTCGATTGGGCCATCACACCATCAAGGAATGCCCTACGTTCGGAAGGTCCGCCGGATGTGATACTCTTATGATCCGGGCTAAGCGCCACGATCGGCATCTCGCCGATGATATCGCGAGGAGTACACGAAGCTTTGGCTGAGTTTGAGATTTTCTTCCTCACCCCAGATCGGATCTCAACAGAAACTGTGTACGGCACATCGACGTCACGAATGGCGTGCACTGCTGCAATACTTGTTGCTACTCCGTGTTGAATCACTGCCTGATCTGGAACTGGTACAAAACTCTTTGCAATGGAGCAGAAGCTAATAGCTTCCAATATGGACGTCTTCCCGGATCCGTTGAGGCCCGACAGAATATTCACGTCGGGTGCACAGTGCAGTTCCGTTCTGGCATGGTTGCGAACGTGCTCTACCGAGACGGATCGAATGACCACCGTGCAAGCCCCTTGACTAGATCTTAACCGGCATGACGAGCATGAGAAGCGAATCATCTCCTGCCGCTGGTGTGATAAGCACTGCGCGAATCGGCGATGAGAACGTCATCTTAACATTCAAATCAGGATCGTCGTCGGTCGTAATATTCTTGATCGCTTCCTCGAGAAATCGGTAGTTAAAACCAACTTCAAAGGAACCGCTCGTAAACTCACATGGGATATTTTCGGTGCCTTTACCGCCAGAATCTTCATCCTCAGACTGCACAGCCATTGATGAAGCATCAATACGGAACCGAACATGCTTGGTATTCGTGTTGGCGAAGAGCGACACGCGCTTGATAGCGCTCAATACTTCGCGCTGGTTAATGACGAGTGTCTTGTCGTTATCCGATGGAATGACGTTTTGATATGGCGGATACTTTTCGTCGATGATCCGCGTTGTGATCGTCATCGAGCCAACGCTGAAACGAGCGTGTGTGCGTGAGATAGCCATCTCGACGTCGCTGTCCAGCTTGCGCAGAAGCTCAACCGCGCGTGAAGGCACGATAGCCTCGAGATCCGACGGAAATGAAGCGCCATTTGCCTGAACAACTACACGTGACAGGCGGAAACCGTCTGTGGCTACGGCTGTTACGCTGTCGCCGTGAAACTGAAAGAATACACCCGTCATGCTTGGACGATACTCTTCTGTTGATACAGCAAACACTGTCTTGTTTGCCATACGCACCATGTCTTCCTTGCGCATCTGAGCAACTTGCGCATCGGGGAATGGAGGGATCGATGGAAATTCGTCTGCATCGAGCGACTTCATTTCGTACGAACCAGTCGGAGTGCGTATCGTGATCACCTGTGTTTTTGGATTGCCGTCAACCTCGATTGACCCCGAAGATCCAAGCTCCTTCACAAGGTCGTTGAACTGACGCGCGGGAATGAGCAATGCCCCGTCCTTTTCACCTACAACAGTGATCGCCAGTGAGATCGTAATCTCCTGATCTGTTGCAGTAAACGTCAGCTCGCTACCATCCAACTCTGCATGCAGATGCTCAAGTACTGGGATTGTACTTTTCGCTGGAATTGCGGGGAGAACCTTTTGCAACGCTTTTTGAAGGTCGGGAAGGGCTACTGTGAACTTCATGGGTATTCCGAAAGAAATCACGCCGTACGGCGCGAAAATGCTAGTTTTGAAGGGCGAATCTACGAACCACTTCATGAGTCTACAACCATTCGAATGCAAAGAATATTAACACCTTACGGCTACGACAATGCCTTTTTGATGTTGGGCATTGGTTTGGCCGTTGCGTCGTTTGGCTTCGCACCCATCCCTGTAGCGCTCAAGGTCGTGTGCTGGGTCTTGGGTGGCGGGCTGTTTTTGTTCACGATGTGGTTCTTTCGCGACGCTGATCGCCCAATGAATCCGGCCGCAGCGGCAAACAGCGCGCTGATCGTGGCCCCGGCAGACGGGCAGGTTGTGAATGTGATTGAGGTGGACCATTCACCAGAACTGGCATGCGCAGCTGTCCAAATCAGCATATTTCTCTCGCCTGTTAATCTGCATGTAAATCGTTACCCAGCCTCAGGGATCGTTCGCAAGGTCACATACTTCCCAGGCAAGTACCTGATGGCTTTTAATCCAAAATCCAGCCAAGAGAACGAACGGTCTCAGTTTGTTCTGGAAACAGAGCATGGGATGATTGCCTATCAGCAGATCACAGGATTTCTCGCGCGCCGAATTGTGTACGAAACACAGGAAGGCGATGCTGTTAAAGCCGGAGATCGCTTCGGCATGATGAAATTCGGCTCCAGAATGGATGTTGTGGTACCCGCAAGCGCAGAGATCCTTGTGCGTCCGGGCCAAAAAGTTGTGAGTAATGCCTCGATTCTGGCCAACATGAGAGGCCCGAAGGCGTAAACATGCGCGTCACCCGATCAGTTATTCCCAACCTGTTTACCGTAGCAAATCTTTTCTGCGGTTTCGCTTCCATCGTGGCATCCTTTGAGGGCAGGATCGATCAAGCAATATGGCTGGTGGTAACAGCGGGCATTTTTGATATGCTTGATGGTGTTGTCGCCCGCATCACGCACAGCACATCTGAGTTCGGAGTCGAACTGGATTCGCTCTGCGATGCCGTGTCGTTTGGTGTTGCGCCGTCTGTGCTGCTCTATGTTACGTTCCCGTTATCGTGGCAGCACCAGCAGTGGACGCTTGTTCTTTCGGCACTACCTGCCATAGCGGGCGTGCTGCGTCTGGCGAGATTTAACGTACAGCTCACCAGCATGGAAGACAAGCTATATTTCCGCGGAATGCCCATTCCAGCTGGAGCTCTTACGCTCCTTGCCTATATCCACGATTGGCACATCGTGATACCGGGAGGATACCAGCCCGTTGCTCTCATGATCGTAACGATTCTGGTTTCGTTGGCAATGGTCAGCACCATCAAATACGACAATCTCCCACGTCCGTCAGGCCGTTCATTCCGCCAGCGGCCTGCAATTTTCATCCTATTCGTCATCGGCATTGTTGCCTGCATAGCAACGTCACTCAAGGCTATGTTCCCATTTATGGCGCTGTATCTTGCAGGGGGCGCTGTGCGTCATGCAGTTGTGTTTTTGCGTGACCGTAACGACGCTGATGACTCCGTTGAAGAATCCGATCCAGATCCACTTTCCATGTAAGCTATGAAAACCTATACTGCACATATCGCCGTTACTCTTCGCCGCGCCATCCTCGATGTTCAGGGCAAGGCCGTAGAACATGCGCTGCACTCGTTGCACATGCCCGGCTTTTCAAACGTTCGCATCGGCAAGCACATCGAGCTGCACATCCAGGCACAGGACGAGGAAAGCGCTTCGGGCATGATCCGCGAGGCATGCGATAAACTGCTCACCAATCCTGTCATGGAAGACTACACATTTACGCTGCACGAAGGAGAGGCGGCATGAATATTGGTGTAGTAACGTTTCCGGGTTCTAACTGCGACGCCGACGCACGCTATGCTTCGGAACTTACCGGGAATACCGTCCACGCGCTTTGGCATAAAGACACAAGCCTGCCTGCTTCTCTGGATGTGATTATCCTTCCAGGGGGCTTCTCATACGGAGATTATCTGCGCACTGGCGCGATCGCCAGATTCTCGCCGATCATGGAAGAAGTGATCCGCTTTGCCAACGGCGGAGGCTACGTGTTTGGAATCTGCAACGGCTTTCAAATCCTTTGCGAATCGGGCTTGCTGCCGGGTGCACTTATCCGCAACGAACGTATCTCGTTCGTCTGCAAGGATGTTTATTTGCGCATCGAACGTAGTAGCCCCTTCACAAATACTCGTGAAGTAGGTGATGTTGTGCGCATACCAGTGGCACATGGAGAAGGTCGATTCACCGCCCCAGCTGATGTATTAGCTTCGATCGAGGATTATGGCCAGGTGCTCTACCGTTACTGTACTTCAGACGGTGATATTGCAACAGACGCCAACCCGAATGGCAGCTTGAACAATATCGCTGGAATCACCAATCGTGCCGGGAATGTGATGGGGCTGATGCCGCACCCCGAGCGGGCGTGCGAACCTATTCTTGGCTCGGCAGACGGCTTGCATGTATTTCACAGCCTTATGCGTCAATGCAACACAGCAATGGCGTAATTTGCGCTACCGATAACTGACACACTACAGGGTACGACCACTATGAAACCAGGTCTTCCAGAGATACTACTCATCATTCTCGTCATCGTTCTGCTATTTGGCGGACGCAAGATTCCTGAGCTTATGAAGGGGCTTGGTTCCGGTATCCGTGAATTCAAGAAGGCTTCTAACGGCACGGACGAGGTAGAGGCAGAATCAAAACCAACATCCGACTCAAAGAACTAAGAATACGCGCTAATGTTCGACGTAGGCGGGGCTGAACTCATCGTCATTATTCTGGCGGTAATAATGCTTTTTGGTCCAAAGAGCATACCGAAGTTCATGCAGCAAATAGGACGTGGGGTTCGACAGTTTCGAAAGGCCCAGGAGGATCTTACGCAGCAGATTCGTGATATTTCGGCAGATGCTGCAATTCAAGATGCATTGTCGATGGACACGCCTGTAAAGCCAACCGTGCAGCCAGCCGAGGGTGTATCGCGCACAACACCGGCAACAACAATTGCGCAGGAACCTGGGCAAACTTCGAACACCACCGTCGACCCAAGTTCGCTTCCGGATGCGTCGGAGAACGTATCACCCAACGACCCAACTACACCAGCATCATGAGTTATACTGAAGACCGCACGGCATACATATCGGGCAGTGCTGCTGTTCGAACTGCGGTAGAGAATTTCATCGAATCGATAGAAGCGCAGCGTTCCTTGAACGCTTTTCTGCATGTGAATGCAGACGGCGTGCGCATGGCAGCAGATGCCTCTGATGAACGATTCGCGGCAGGACTGGCACGTCCACTTGAAGGGCTTGTCGTTGCTGTCAAAGACAACATTTGCGTATCAGGCCAGCCCCTTACCTGCGCCTCGCGCATGCTGGATGGATTTGACCCTCTGTTCAACGCCACCGTTATCGAACGACTCTCTGATGCAGGGGCTGTGTTTATCGGAAAAACCAACATGGACGAGTTCGCCATGGGGTCGTCCAATGAAACCTCTGCCTTCGGCATCGTCCGCAATTCTATTGATCCAGAGCGCGTACCTGGTGGTTCTTCAGGGGGGTCGGCGGTTGCCGTCTCAGGAGCCATGTGCCATGTGTCGTTAGGTTCAGACACCGGCGGATCGATCAGACAGCCTGCTGCCTTTACTGGAACCTATGGATTAAAGCCTACGTACGGACGCGTTTCACGGTATGGGCTTGTTGCCTTTGCATCCTCGCTTGACCAGGTTGGCATGTTCAGCAGTTCGATTGCAGATATGCGGTCGGTGTTCGATGTAATAGCTGGATACGATCAGATGGACGCAACGTCGGCCCAAGATGCATCGCCTCTGCCAGCAGTCTCAACCGATCAACTGCGCATTGCAGCGCTTCCGTTGTCAGAACTAAAGGGCTGCGACCACGACATCATCTCAGCATACAGCAGCTTCCTTGATGCCCTCCGTGCCACGGGCGCGGTAGTCGAAGAAGTAGCTCTCCCGCACAGCGACCTGTGGATTCCAACCTATCTCATCTTGGCAACGGCAGAAGCATCAAGCAACCTAGCTCGGTTTGATGGCGTGCGGTATGGTTTGCGCATTGATGCTGAGGACGGAGATATAACAACAGCAAGCCGCACAGCCGGGTTTGGACCTGAAGTACAGCGACGGATTATGTTGGGCACCTTTGTTCTGTCTGCCGGCTATGGAGAGGCATACTATACAAAAGCTCAGCAGGCCAGAAAACTCATCAGTGATGCCTACAGCAACATGTTTGCATCCTATCATGCATTTGCATTGCCAACTACTCCAACAACCGCATTCAGGCACGGCGAGGTAAAAGACCCCGTGAGCATGTGGCTTAGTGACTACTTTACGGTGTCGGCCAACATCGCAGGAATCCCAGCGCTAAACCTCCCATTCGGAGCCGACAGCAAGGGGCTTCCAATTGGTATGCAACTGCAAGGGCCGATGTTTGGCGATGAGCGCATCATGGATATTGCAGCTACTCTGGCTTCCAGGTAGGGGCTTTGCACGTAATCGTAACCGGGACTTGGATACGATCTGAGATGCTCATTTTTACGGGGCATGTCAAAACGGTGTTTTCGATAGTCGTGAGATCGACGTTGGAAAGTTCCAGCGGAACGTGAATATCCACTGTTAATCGTCCAACCCGCCGTATAGGATCGGCGATCATCTCTTTCTGTACCTTCATCGTGGTACCCGTTACGTTCCAGCCTTTGCGCTCGGCTAAGAGGCCGATATACGTCATCATACACGTTCCCAAAGCCGTTGCCAAGAGGTCTGTAGGCGAAAAACTCTCGCCCTTGCCATGATTATCGACTGGAGCATCCGTGATAAGCCCCTTCGCTGACGGGCCGTGTGTTGCGGTGCAGCGGAGCGTTCCGTCGTATGTAATTGCAATTTCAACCATGGAATGGACTCCAGTTGTGTGTGAACTTCCGTAAATTCGCGCTCTTGAAATTACAGGACAACATGAAATGAGCGTTTTAGTAAATAAAAACTCCAAAATCGTTGTGCAGGGCATCACAGGAGGCGAAGGCACATTCCACGCTTCGCAGATGCTTGCCTACGGCACAAATGTGGTTGCCGGCGTTACTCCCGGCAAGGGTGGATCCCTATACTCGGGCAAGGGCGACGATATGTTCACCCACCCAGTACCGGTGTTCAACACACTCGCAGAAGCGCGTGAGGCAACTGGGTGCGATGTATCGATCATCTTCGTACCAGCAGCAATGGCGGCTGATGCGATCCTTGAATCCATCGCATGCGGTATGGATGTTGTAGTGTGCATCACAGAGGGCATTCCGGTGAAGGATATGATCCCTGTGCAGGCAGCATTGCTCAATTCCAATACCCGACTGATTGGACCAAACTGTCCGGGTATCATTACTCCCGGCGAATGCAAGATCGGCATCATGCCTGGCTTCATCTTTACACCAGGTGGTCCTATCGGCCTTGTTTCTCGCTCCGGAACGCTCACGTATGAGGCTGTTCGTCAGCTTTCCGACGTAGGCCTTGGCCAAACAACGTGTATCGGTATCGGTGGAGACCCAATTATTGGTACGCGTTTCATCGACGCGATCAAGCTGTTCAACGAAGATCCCGAAACTAAGGCCATCGTGATGATCGGGGAGATCGGTGGCAACGCAGAAGAAGAAGCTGCTGAATACATCAAGAAGCACGTTACAAAGCCGGTCGTAGGCTTTATCGCCGGACAGACCGCTCCTCCGGGACGTCGTATGGGTCATGCTGGAGCTATTATCTCAGGGGGCAAGGGCACAGCTGCAGATAAGATGGCTACAATGACGGCATGCGGTATCCACGTCGTTGAATCGCCAGCATCAATCGGCATCACGATGAAGAACGTTCTTGACGCCCACAAACCAGCGAAGAAGAAGAAGTAGCGAGTAGCGAGTAGTGGCACGACATGTCGTGCCAAAAACAACGAACAACGAGATTATCGTAAATAAGGAGCACGAACCATGGAACGTACACTCTGTATCATCAAGCCAGATGCAGTTCGCTTGAACAACATCGGCAACATTGTTGCAATGATTCAGGCAGCAGGATTCCGCATTCTTGGCATGAAGCTAACGAAGATCTCTCCAGAAGTTGCTGGTGAGTTCTATGATGTTCACAAAGAGCGCCCATTTTATGGTGAGCTTGTCAACTTCATGTCGAGCGGTGCGATTGTACCCATTGCACTTGAAAAGGAAAATGCCATCGCCGATTGGCGCGCGCTTATCGGAGCTACAGACCCGGCCGAAGCTGCAGAAGGCACAATCCGCAAGAAGTATGCTACAAGCAAGGGTGAGAACGCTGTTCATGGTTCGGACAGCGTAGAGAACGGGCTTCGCGAAGTTGCGTTCTTTTTTGCTGAAAGCGAGCTCATCAACAACGGGTAAGGCACGAACCCCCGTTTTATAGCGTCTATGACTATCACGAGGGCGGATCTCCGCCCTCGTGGTGTTTCTGGCTGATTTGTGGTAGTTTCACAAGATGAACGTTATGCGCACTTTTCGTTTTGCTCTTGCCGCTACAACGGCTCTGATTGCCTGCATTGCCGGTAGCTCAGCTCAGCAGCAGGCTGCACCACCTGGACGTGAGTATAAGCTGCAGACGCTGTATCGTGCGAGCATCGCACAGAGCTATGAGTTTGTAGAGCAGACATCCGTTGAACGAATCTTCCGAGACTCAACAAAGACAACCTACGCCCGTACAGCAGCATATTTTATGACTGTGCGGTGTATCGAAGCACTTGATGGTGTTTCGAAGGTTGTTGTGAACCTTGACTCTCTACACTACAAATTCACGTCCGACGGCAAAGAGATCTCCTATGATTCTCAGAAGGACATTACCCCGAAGAACTTTGCGGATCTCAACAACTACATCGGCCCCTTAAATAGGTCGTTTGAGCTTACCTATTCGCCCTACGGAGAGGTAACGAACATCAGTGGAGATCAGATCGATTTTTGGCGCGAGTATTTAGAACAGAATGCTGCTGATCTTGATTCAGTGTTGTATACCATCTGGACGCAATCTCTGTCGCGTGACAACCTGCTTCATATAGGGGATCTTCAAAAGCGCACTATCCCAGGTCTGCGTAGAGCTGTGGATTCTACCTGGAAGCACCAACTTGCATTACGTATAGATGGGATGCTCTATTCTGGGAATGTTCGGTCTCGATTAGCGGCGTATGAAGGGGGCTTATACCACATCATCACGCAGGACACGCTAACCGCAACACCGGGGCAGACGGTACATACGTACAATGTACCTGAACTTGTCAAGGTAGTTGATGGGTCCGTTACGTTGAGCAATACGATTCTGCTCTCCACCGCAGGAACGATAAATGAGTTTACCTCTATTCTGAAGGGAAGCTCGCAGCTGGTAGCAGGAAGAGAACCGTTTAGACAGAATACTACTTCGACGTTGCAGTGGAAACTGCTAGGTCAGTACCAATGGTAATACGTGTAAGTTTGCACCGATGGCAAAAAAGAAAGTCGACCTCCTCAAGGTTTTTCAGCCCAGCGATACAGTAGCATTTATCGCAATCGGCATCGGGCTGGTTATCGCACTCGTGGCTCCCGGGGATAACCTAGCGGTGCGACTGATCGGTATTTGCATCGCAATTCTTGGTGGGGTTGCCCTCTTTATGATGGTCTCGCCGCGTCTAACAGACCTACAGATCATCACGCCGATTCGTCCATCGACCACTCCAGATCTCTCCTCGCGCACTACTCAAGATGCTGCAAAGAAATCGCAGACATTTGATCCTGATGCATACAGAGAGTCATTCGGACAAGCCGAAACTGAGGAGGTGCCATTTATTGATGAACGCCAGACGAATTTATTCGAAGAACAGGCAACCTCCGCGTCACGCAAGGTATCGCAACAGCCTTCAGCAACATTTGTAGCCCAACCTGATGCAATGCCTGTGCTTGGAGCCGAGCTCGTGTCTGATGGTGAGTCAAGCGTCCGAATTGTTGGTTTAAGAAAGGCAACACAAACATCTGCAGAGCCACCAAAGCTCGTAAGTGAGCTGCGTCAGGCGGCTCGTGCATCACTTCTTGAAGGTCCGATTACCGAAGAGATACACCTTTCAGAAGACATCGTTATTCGCCCCATCAAGAAGCCAGAGAGCATACCAGCATCTGAACTTGGCGTTGAAGATGCTCCGGCGGATGCACCGGACGGCGATGCTATTGTTGATGATTCTTGCATCGTGATCGTCGATCATGATGTTGAACTCGATGGTGAGAATTCTGAAGAGATCGTTCTACTCCCAGCTCCAGCAGATTCTACCGAAGATCCAACGATGGACATACAGCCTATCGTTGTTATTGACGATACAGCAGAACCTGCTCCTGTGCCGGTTGTAACCCAACCTCGAGAGACGTCACGCAGATCTCCAGTTGTTTCGCTTTCGACCTTTGTGAATGAGGCAGACGAAGAAGACATGTCTGCTCAGGAACCACGTCGAGAGTTTGATCATCTGCTTAACCGCGTTTTAATGGTTATTCGCTCTGCAACGAATGCTCGTACAGCAGCTTTTCTATGGGTAAATCATGAGCGCCAGCAGCTGGTTGTAGAGTCCAAGATCACCGAAGCAGAGGCCGAGTTTACCTCGCAGAGAAAGATCCCAATGGGGATTGATGCGCTGAGTCAGATCGCCCGCGAAGGCCGACCTGAGATCATCACCCAGATTAGCTCTACTGCTGAATTAGAACTCCTGCCATACTACGAACGTTCTGCCGGAACCGTTTCGTTTATCGGAGTACCGGTGTATTACGGCGGAAACGTCGTGGGTATTCTGTTCGCAGACTCGTTGGTTGAGGATGCATATTCAGACATCACAGTTGGCTTCTTTGGTCAGTTCACCAAGCTGATCTCTGGACTGGTCTCTTCCTACACATCCAAGTACGACCTCCTTCATGCAAACACAACACTCGAAGCGCTGCGTCACTTCCGCTCAGCTCTTGGGTCAGAGACTCCTAGCCTGCAACATGTGATTAAGGGGCTATTCGGCACCCTCATTCAGTACATGGATATCAGCCGCATCGGTGTCGTAAGCTATGATGCTGCCACGCAGGGCTGGGTACTTACAGATGCACGCTCAGCAATGGATGATGGCTATAGGGGGCATGTAGGCACCGCGATTGATCTCTCCCGCGCTCTTGTTGGCCAAGCTGTGCAGAATGCCTCTGCGGTGGTAGAAACGGACGATGGTGCATCAGTCCGCGTGTTCGCAGAAGAGCCGCCGCTAGACGGTGGACAGTTCGTTGCTGTTCCAATCGCCACTGCTTCTGAGTGCTTTGGTGCGTTGTTCATGGAGAACATGGAATCCAGTCTCTCACAGCAGGACGTTGCACTAGCCGAAGCTCTTGGAGAGCATGTTGCTTCCCTCTTCGAACAAATCCATCGCGCGACCAACTTACAGCAGTCTGCACTTTTAGATGCTGCAACAGGTGTTCTCAATGTGCAGGGATTCGAAATGCGCGTACGGGAAGAATTCGCGCGCGCTGTAGACTATAACACGCCTCTTACCCTGTGCGTTATTGAGCTGGATCCGTCACGTTCAACTGCTGAACAACGCCAGCATGCCGTGCTGCATGTGCTGCGGCTCATTAAGGAACAGCTGCGTGAGTATGACGTTGTAGCTCGCGTCGATGAGTATCAGCTCGCTCTCGCTTTGGGCGGTTACAAGCTGCAAGAGGCGCAAAACTGGACGGAAACGATGCGACGAGAAGTTGCCAGTTCACCAGTAGATGTGCAAGGCAAACGGCTATCGTTTACAGTCTCAGTTGGCCTTGCTCAGGCCGAGCCGCGCGATACATGGGACGACGTCATCGCACACGCTCACGCAGCACTGGGTGTAAGCAAGAAGAACGGCAACCGAGTTACGGTGTTTGCGTAAGGAACCGCACCGTTACAGGACAATGGTCGCTTACGGCCGACGCTGCTTCTGAAGAAAGAAACGCTCGAGTGTCCTCCACTCGTTCACTTGAGACCACCATGCGATCTTTCATCGAACGCGACACGACAACGTGATCGATCACGTACCAATTCTGGTTTTTACAGCTGCGAAGTGATCCGGTAAGGAACGACATTTCAGAACTGTTGATCAACGGAGTGAGTGTGGCCTGATCGGCCCGTCTGCCAGTAAAATCGTTGAAATCACCAACGATCACTACATCCTTTTCATCAGTGGATTTGACAACCGAGTCGCTCCATGAACGCAACATAGCTGCCTGCTTGCCGCGAATAAGCCGCGATTCCTCTCGCAGTGCGTCTGTGCTATCCATGCGTGATGTGCTCTTCAAGTGAACAACCATCATGGTCCAGTCTACACTGCCCTTCTTGCACGATACCACGAATCCTGGACGCATCCTGTTGCGTCCAACGGTAAGCGGCATGTACGGCCCAACCGGTGTTACAGAAATCTCACTGTGCTTGTACACTACTCCAACGTTCTGCGGAATGCCGGCATTGTACACAACACCCTTATAATTGGGCAAATACTTCAGCACGTTGTCCAACGCCTCTTGGCTTTCAATCTCCTGTACGCCTAGAACATCTGCCTGGGTACGTTCGATTACATCGGCAATTCGGCGGTACTCTTCTTCGGTACGGGGCTTCTGGTCATCAACACCATCTCCAAGCCATTCGATGTTGAATGTACCAATGGTTACAGTGCTGGAATCCTGAACACGGGCAGACTGGCATCCTCCAGCAATCACGCTGCAGGCCAGAGCTGCCGATGCCAATCGCAGCGAGAACTTCATTTACTTTCCTGTTAAAAAAGCCTTTGCGACGTATCCCGCTACTTGTGGATTCTCCTTAAGGCGCCGTGTTGAGTAGCCATACCAATCGTCGCCAAACGGAACATAGATGCGAACCTGGTGCCCGGCCTTAATGAGGGAATCTCGTCGGTCTTCCCGCACCCCAAGGAGCATCTGAAACTCTACATTGTTTCCCTGTGGACGATGTTGAGCTACCTGACGTTCCGCATCCACAACAAGTTGTTCATCGTGCGTAGCAATGTGGGTCCGAGCACCGGATGAGAGAAGCAGCGTTAGAAGGCTCTTGTAATTGCTGCGGATTGCATCAGGATCCTTGATCGCAACATCCGCACTTTCCACATAGATACCCTTACAGAGACGCACCGAGGGCGTGTAGTCCAGCAATGAGCGTATGTCCTGCTCGGAGCGCTTCAAGTAGGCTTGTATCACAACCCCTACGTTATCGTAGCCTGCTGCGCGAAGTCGCTTATAGAAATCAAGCGTGATGTCGGTATACGGCGTGTTTTCCATGTCCATGCGCACAAAGACGCCATTGGACTGTGCCTTCTTCACCAACGAGGTAAGATTCTCAAACGCAAAATCTTGGTCCACATCTAATCCTAGTGACGTAGGCTTCACCGAAAGATAGGACTCAAGCTTGTTCGTACTGATTGCATCAATAACGGCTGATTGCGCAGCCGTCTCAGATACTGCTCGTTCTCGTGTCGAGACAAATTCACCCAACACATCGATCGTTGAACAAGCCCCCTTTGCCATCAGCTGCTGCGTTACACGCACGGCGTCAGAGAGTTTGTCTCCAGCTATATACCGCTGGGCAACAACTTTAACGATACTCTTTGGTATCGCTGGTAGTGTTGCCACTACCAGCTTATTGAACAGACTCACAATGTTTCTCGATTAGCGGACAATCATCAATGGGGCAGATACCTGTGCATTGCCGTCACGAACAACAATTCGGTAGGTACCGCTCGGCAGGTCCGTCAACGGAAGTTCAATCGTCTGGGTTCCTGCAGCAATTCGCTGGTCGTTGCGCAGTGTCACCTCACGGCCATCTGAAGCTACAAGCATGACACTGCCGATAAACTCCTTGTCACTCGCAACTGTCATACGTACAAACGTCGATGCAGGATTTGGCGTAACCAGCGTCATCGCAAATGGAGTTTCACCAGCAAGTTCGTCGACTGAAACAGGTGAGGCGCATGAATCAATCGTGATATCAGTTTTTGTGTCCAAAACCTGATCGGTATTTGCATCGATAACGCGAACCTGAACCTTTGAACCAACCGTCAGATTGTTCATGTTCACGTTGCGACTGAACACCTGCCATACCCCTGGATCAATCGTTGACTGCTGCGTTGCTGTGCGCCAGTTAGCACCGTTGTCTGTTGAGTACTGAATCTTAATCGACTGAATGAAATCCGCGCTCCAGCGATACTGGTTTGGCTGATTCTTGCAGATCTTTCCACCCGTGACAGGTATCTCGAGTGCAAATCGGCGTTCACCAATTGCGAAGATTCCGCTTGTTGCTGGAACAGATGGGCTGCTTATCGCCGTAACGCGAATTCTTGCTGTCTCAGTTGCTGTTGTCGGTACTGTCCATGCATAGGAATTTGCAGCTACCGATGCTGCAAGCGTTGTATACGTCGTTCCGCCATCGGCAGAATACTCAACGCTGCAATTACCAACACCAGATGACTTCGTCCACCTAATCGTAAATGAAGACCCAGCACCAATTCGCTCTCCACCCTTCGGAGCATCAAGTACAACAGGAACACTCATCTTATACTTTGCTAGAGATGTATCGTTCACATTCGGATTTGATGCGTCTTCGATACGAATCCAGAATTCAGATACCGGCAATGCTGGAACAGTCCACGTATAGAGCTGATCGGCAGACGGTACATTGCCGGCGATCTGTGTCCATGGACCAGACACAGACGGACCCCAAGCAATGTTGATTGCACTTACCCGAGATGACGCCCAGCGAATTGACATCTTTTCATTCGGCTGATACGAATCTGTGCCTCGCGGCTCTGTGAGTGATACCACCGCTCTAGCAACAGGCAAAGCGCACGGAGCTGCTTTGATCCACGTTCTCATACGCTCGCTAACACGTGGCCCAAAGGTAAGGGGCGTGCGATTACCGTTTGCTAAGTGGCAATAGCTCATGATCGTTCCTGGAACAATCTTCTTCATTGCGGGATCAGAGAAACAACCATCTGTTTGGTCAATCGCATATGACAACTGACATGTGTCAACAGGTGGGTTCCAGAAACAGTTGTGCGTATGTGGCGAGCCAATATTGTGCCCTATTTCATGGGCAGCAACAAACACATCCCATACAAATGCATTCGAACGATTTGGATCGCCCGGGACATCGTTCGCATTGAGGTACACGGTGCTTACACCGTATCCACCCCTGTTCTTCTTATTGCATAGCTGATCAAGGAACGCAATACCACCAACAAATGAACCGCCAACCGGACGGATCAGTGCATAAAGGTGTGCTGTAACACGATCAACATTGTTCATTCGACGAGACCAGTCGCTCGAGAATTCCTCGAGAAGCTCGCCCGGTTGGCGGCCATCGTAGAAATATCCTGATGGCTCATCCTGCGTGTACTTCTCAAAGTAGCCCATGTAGAGGTGCACGTTGAGTTCCTGTGCATAGACTTGTGCCATTGAACCAACAACCTTGACGAAGTACTGAGCAACTTCCTCATCTGTCTCACCGCGGCGCTTCATAACACTGTCGATATCTTCACGCAGAACAACAGCGATCTTGAACTCGCGCATGTCTTCTGCCTGTGTACCTTCGGCCCCCTTCACCGTGGCAGGCATCGACATCTTACGGGCCATGTCGTCCTGATTGATCTGCATGGATTCACTGCCGCACACAAAACGTGTGATTGGGTCTACACCAAACATCGTTGCTTCATCGCCGATAATGTGCGGCGTAGAACCAAGTGTGCGCGAGCCCGAAAAGTCGCGGCCGATAATCGTACGCTGTCCGTTTGACTGCTGAATGAAGCCCGTTACACTACCATCGCTATAGTGCACAGATACCAATGAATTGGGGTCGCCCTCGACCTTACCCCAGTATGATACCACAGGACGCACCTTCATGGGCACTTTGCCGGCTTTTGTGTGCGTATAGAACTCCGTGTTTGCATCAACTACCGGACGTGCCAAGGAAAGCTTCAGCGTTGCCTCTTGGTTGCCCGGCAACGGAAAGTTCTTGAGGTCTACCTGCTTGGCGTACTGCTCGAACACATTCTTCGCTGTTGAGTGCGAGAGTAGCGTCGTCTTCAAGAAGCCAGTCTGCTGCGCAGTTTCCTGCTTACCAGCTGCTTCGTACGGCACGAACAGCGTGCGCGTATCGATCGAAACTTGTGCAGAGATCGCTAGTGCTCCAACGCAGAATAATACAAGCGTTTGGAGCATACGGAGTGTATGTGTTTTCATGGTGATGCTCATGTTGTTTCAATGAGAAATGAGGCCTCTAAGATACGCAACGATGTCGGCATGGATGGCCTCTCGATCGCGGTGTCCATCGATTACCACAAATCTCTGTGGCTCTGATGCGGCTATCTGCAGATAACCGTCCCGAACGCGCTCAAAAAACTCCCTGCCAGATCGCTCCATGCGGTCTGGCTCGGAAGACCCGGGCGTAAACTGCATGCGCTGCTGAGCTTGCTCATACGCAACGTCGATGAAGAACGTTACATGGGGCATAACACCGCGAGTGGCAATATTGTTGCACTGACGTACTTGGTCCATGTTCAGCTGGCGTCCGTAGCCCTGGTATGCCGTAGTGCTGTCAACAAAGCGGTCGCACAAGATGTACTTCCCGTCGCGCAATGCTGGCTCGATGATCATTTCCACGAGTTGCGTACGCGCGGAGCTAAAGAGCAATAGTTCGGCCGTTGGTGTAATGGTCTGTTTCGTACTGAGCAGGATCTCACGAATTGATTCAGACAACAAGGTGGCTCCAGGCTCGCGAATCGTGAGCACTGTATGGCCCTTGGACTCCAGCCACTCCCGCAGAAGGGAAAGCTGTGTGCTTTTACCTGACCCGTCTATACCCTCGAACGAAATGAACACGCTGATGTTTCCTTGAATTACGTTGCCGACGCTATCAGTACAACACATTCGCCCTTGATGCCGGTACGCTGCTCAAGGACCTTTCGAAGGTGCTGCACTGTGCCACGAAGATATTCTTCATGGAGTTTCGAAAGTTCACGTGCAATCACCACTTCCCTGTTCGGACCGGCCAACACTTCAAGTTCGCTGAGCAGCTGTGCCATACGATGAGGTGATTCATACACGATCACCGTGGTGTTGCTCACGCTCAGGAGCGACTCTAATGCGGCTGTGCGACCCTTTTTATGAGGCAGAAAGCCGCCGAACAGAATTCTATCTGTTGGGAGCCCAGAGGCTGCGGCAGCGGTAATCACGGCAGATGCACCAGGAAGAGCAGAAACAGGAAGCCCCTCCTCCACACATGCCCGCACGGCTCGGTAGCCTGGATCACTGATGCCGGGCATGCCAGCATCGGAAACAAGCGCTACAAGCTGCCCGCTCCGCACACGCCGTACGATCTCATCAGCCCGCTCACGCTCATTGTGTTCGTGATAACTTAGAAGAGGCTTCTTCGGTACATCGTATTTCTTCAGCAGGGGGCTGGTCTGACGTGTATCCTCACAGACAATGACGTCGGCCTGACGTAGAGTCTTGACTGCCCTAAGGGTCATGTCTTCGAGATTACCGATCGGCGTTGGTACCAGACACAACATTCCGGGTTTACCAGCCGCCGGCTGTTCGTCTACCGGTGCTGGTGATTGTGTACGCTGTTGCTCAAAGAACGTTGACAGAATAGCCGAACACTCCTGTTCAAGTATTCCGGTTCGAACAATCACTGAATGGTTAAGCCGAGGGTCGTCCACCAACTCGAACACGCTCCGGCATGCGCCAGTTTTTGCATCCGATGCGCCATACACCAGGTTTGGAATGCGTGCTAGAACGATGGCACCGGCACACATCGTGCAGGGCTCGAGCGTCACATATAGTGTGCAGTCATGCAGGAATTTTTCGCCTACAGTGCGCACGGCATCCTCGATGGCCACAATCTCAGCGTGACGTGTAGGATCGCCAAGTTGCTGGATTTGATTTGCACCTCTGCCAACGACGTCGTCACCGCGTACGATAACGCATCCAACCGGAACGTCCCCAAACTTGGCTGCGTCTGCTGCCAGGGCCAAGGCCTCGCGCATGTAGGTCTCATGCCGGCGAGCTACATCAGACATACTTACCGGCCCTGCTGTGCTGCTTCGTAGAGCTGTGTGTTTCCGGGATCAAGGAATCGCAAATCTGACCACAGACTTGCACTTTTGACACCCTTGAACATCCCAGCAATCTCCATTGACTTTGCATCGAAGAACACCTGCATCAGCACGCTTCGGCTTGAGAGTTTATTCTTCTTGAAATCCGCTAGGTCTTTAATCACAAGTTCGAGATCTGCGAGCCCCTTGAGCTTGTCCTTATCGTAGGTATCCATGGCATCATGATAGTCATACATCAGTCTGCGGAATGGCTGAAAACGCATATCCATGATTTCCGTGATCAGCGACATCCGCGTAAGCTGCCCCGGTTGATAGACCGTAGAGAACTGGCTTACACCCTGAGCATTGCCGTTCTGTGCAATCTGCTGGGCGATCTTGTATGCCTCTGTTCCTGCAAGATCATCATAGGTATCCATGTCGAGTCCGATTGCAAGCAGCATGTAGTAATCAAGAACGCTGGTAAACGGGTCATAGCGAAGGGGCTGATAGACGAGAGTTGGGCTGAACGACCACTCAAATGACCAGTCTTGATCGAACACGCGTAAAAGGCCCGAACCCGTGCCTACGACATTATTGACTAGTCGCTTGCTTACCACGGAGAGGCGTCCACTTACCCGATTACCGTTACGGGCGTTTACGTAGATGGTTACATCTACAGGGACCAATTCACCGTCCCAATCGCGATTGAGATACCTGTTGTTGTTCAGGTAATTCTCAACATCGCGTGCCATCGTCATCATGTCCTGACGCTGGTCCTGCGTAAGCGTCTGCATGTTCACGTTCACTGTTGCTTGCAGTTCCTGAGCAGAACTTGTCACGTTCTGCGCGATGAACAGCACAAAGAGTACGAATAGGGCAATTCTTACTGTCATGATGTCGGCTCTCCTTCAACCAAGTTTGACGAATCTACGCACCATTATCGTGTTCTTCGCAGTAGTGGTTATACCCATACATCCACTCTGCTCTCAGCCATCAATTAGCCCCTTTCATACTCTTGCTGAAACAGACGGTAGAGAGTCGCCTCTGAGTGCTATCCGTCCCGAAACAGCCCTCGATATTCTACCTCTACCATATGGACATGCCTCGCTTTCTCATATCCGCATGGCACATGGGATACCACATGTTCACTCATCGGTTTCTGCTGCTCTGCAAGGTGCTCCTGGTATGCTGCATTCCATTGTGAGCTGGCGCAGACACTGGCAACCGAGAGAGGACTATCTTATCGCGCTGCAGACATCGGCCGAATGGTATGCTGTGAGTTTCTTTCCAGACCACTGGGCATGCGGAATCGACATTGCAGCGCGCATGCGTCTGGTTGACTGGGACATCAGCTCTGGAATCATTGATGCTATGGCGTGGGGCAGACCTGCACAACCTCAATTCATGCTCGGCATATCAAAGGCGTTTGGCAGCGGTGCTGCCAGTTTGGAGATAGCTTCGTCGTGGACCAGTCACCTACGAAGCACAATTAGCGCAACGTATGATGTCACAGATTCTGTGTCAGCAATCGTTCGCCTACAGGCAAGCCCAATCGGTGTTGAATTCGCAGTACGATTCCCTGTTGCACAAACCTTGCACGTTGTCCTTGGAATCAAGCAGAGAGAACTCGCTGGATTGCAGCAAAGGATTTCGCTATGCTGGCAGTAGCGATCCTATTGACCGTATTGGGGTCTGATTCAACACATTTGGCACTCGACGGTATAGACGCAGATACAATCGATGTTCTGTCGGACATCGATGCACTCGACTGGCACCACGATATTCCTGCGTCGCTTCGCGTGGTCGTGCTTCAGCGCGATACATCCATGAAAGCGCAATCCTATCGCATCGATGCTTCTCTGGGTAGTGTTCAGGCAGGATACAGTGGCCAAACCTTACCGAACGAAACAGCACCAACCGGATACTGGCTCTCAGGCACAGCAGGTGATGTTACGGCATACCTGGGAGATATTGGGCTCTTTGCCGGTACAGGATTGCTAGCAGGTTCTGCAGGTATCGGATTTCGCTCAGCACAGACAGTGTCGTTGCCGGGTCAGAACAACAATTTCATTGAGCCCTGGAAATCCCGATATCGCACTCCCGCTCTTCGAGGGTTTGGACTATGCGCGTCGGTCGATAGCGGTTCTCTGACGATTGGCCTTACTGCTGGACGGGCATTGCGTGATGCTTCCGCAACCTATGCTATGATGGCAGCATTGCATCGTCCGACGTATACACTTGGACTCAACATCATACGCCATGGAGCTATCGAGCCCTTCAGTGCGAGCTGTTGGCTTCGATCTCGTAGCGGACCACACAGCGTGATTGGTGAAATTGTCTGCACACCGCAGGGACTGCCGGCGATGCAAGCATCGTATACCTATCGGAGTCCAGTGTTCTCTCTTGGACTGAGTACTTGGATGTGCGCTGATTCTATCGATCTTCCACTTGGTTCTCTCTCTGCTCTGTCATCGCGGCCGCAAAACATCCAAGGTGTTGCTATCTCGGCCGGACAGACCATTCGCTCGCTTGTTGGATGGAACGTCTGGCTTCTTCTGAAGCAGTCAATGTCAAGAACCTACGATGCCCCCTTCCCCGAATCTGAGATCTCACTGAGAACAGAGATCCGTCAAACGATAACGTCTCAGTTGCATGTTGTTTGGAGGGGGCAGGCCAGCCGCAACGATGACGGCGTAACACTCAACGGTGTTCGTACCCTGCAGCATGCGTATCGCATAGGACTTCAATCAACGATCGAACGCATCATACGTCCGTCGCTTCTATGGCGGGCCAGAGCAGACCTGCGTTGGATACGAGACATATCAGGCACAGCGTCATCATCAACTATCCGTGTAGAAGTACTCTGGCAACCTCACATCAGCACAACGCTGCGAGCCAGAGTATTGCACTTTTCCAGCCCATCATACATGATAGCGCCACGGATCATCGACTATGTATCGAGAGATCTGCAACGCATGGTCTATTGCAATGGTTACGGACTACGTTGGAGTGTGGGAGCAGAATGGGTCTTGAACCGAACAATCAGACTCTCTGCATTAGCAAGTGTTACGCAATCACCAACAGAGCGGATACCAGTTTCAGAGCTGTGGATTGGATTTAGCGGACACCTTGCACGAGCACCCGGTAAGCATCTGCTTCAAGAAGAAAATGCTGAGCAATAGGCAGCGACATTGGATTCTCGAAATCAAGACGCTCCGGATGCCATTGCACAGCAAACAAGAATGGCTTGCCGCCTAGCGAAGCATCGCCCCATTCAAGGGCCTCGATAATACCGTCCGAAGAATAGGCAGACGGTGTAAAAACATCTGCAAGCTGATCGACACACTGATGATGCGCAGAGTTTACGGTGCCCTCAAATGTTCGCATGTGATACCGCATAATCGTACCGGGCTGAAGCTCCACGCCGTGAACTGCATCAACCTTCGTTTCTGTATCCTGACGATGCTCGGTTTCAGTAGAGTACTGAGACGGAATATCTGCAATCAGGGAGCCTCCATAGACAACGTTCAGGATCTGCATTCCTCTGCAAATGCCGAGCACAGGCATCCGCAGCTCACGTGCCTCCTCGATAAGGGCAAACTCCATTTCGTCTCGTACCGGATCCATCTTGCAGATGGAACGCAGATCCTCTCGTCCGTAGCGAATCGGATCTACATCAGCTCCACCGCTCAACAGGAGTCCGCATGCACCTCGAAGTGCCTGCCTGGCTTCCTCCGGCGTCAAACCGGCAAGTTCGATCACTTCTACATCTTCTCGTGCCGCACCAAGCCACGAAATGTAGTTATCAATAGTTGCCCCTTCACTCTTCGAGACGGCGATGTTCATTCCGAATATCCTGGAGAATTCGTTCTGTAAACTCTGGTTTATTGATGCGCATGCGGATGTGCGCTACATGGACGCTTGTGCGATCAAGATCATTCGACGAATCAACACTGCGAATCTTTGCAATGTCTTTATCAGTTGTGATAACAACAGCATTCATCGAAGCAGCGGCATCCCTGATGTTCCAGATGTCCCGTGTTCGATATCGGTGATGATCATCATAGGCCATGTGTTGTACAATCCTGTATCCAGCATGCTCAAGTAATACGCGCATCCGATCCGGATGTGCTATGCCACTCACAATGATAACCGGACTATCTGGCGGTGCATCGCAGTGCATCTCTACCATCGAAGACAAAACAAGAGCGTTAGATGCGCTGTAGTCTTGTGCGCGATTTTCGAGAGACGCATCTGCACACACGATGATCGATGCACGGCGCAGTTCTTTGATGGGCTCGCGTAGACGTCCACCTGGCAGTAGGCTGCTTGTTAGCGTCTCTTCGTTAACCAAAACAACGTCTATGCATCGATGTAGGGCACGATGCTGATATCCATCATCTACGATGATCACATCGCATGGCAGACATCCGGCAGCATGCGCTGCAGCTTCTACCTTATCTGAACTCACAACCACTGGAACATTAAGCATTGAAGCATGCATGTATGCCTCATCGCCGGCACGATCTACTGTTGTACAGATAGACGAACCGTCATGCACTACCACAAGCCCCTTAGACCTGCGCTTGTATCCACGAAGCACAATAGCAGGCCTCATGCCATTGTCCATTAGCATGCGTGCAACTAGCTGCACAGCAGGAGACTTACCTGTACCGCCTGCTGTGATGTTGCCTATGCTGATTACGGGCTTCGTTACCTGCACAACCGGACGCTTGCCAGAATCGAACTGGGCATTGCGCCTGCGCACCACCCACGCATATAGAGATTGAAGCATGCTGATCATTCGGCAGAGACCAGAGACTTCATGCGGTTGTTCATTTCAGTGATCATCGAGTCTAGCTGCTCGCGCGATGCGTCGGCGGGTATCATCCACGGATCATCAACCTGAAGATCGATAACAGCGAATGGGAGTGGCAGCTGAAACTTGTCCCATGAGCGCTCGAACACCTTCGATCGAGACGCTGACATTCGCACGATAATCAGTGGAACACCCGCGCGATGCGCAGCAACAACGGCACCGGGCTTAGCTTGATGCAAGGGGCCTCTTGGTCCGTCGGGGGTTATCAGCACAACCTTGGACGACGCCTCATGCACAAGCTGATCGAGCGCTTCCTTTCCACCTTTCGAGGAAGAACCAAGAACTACGGCATATCCCCAATCCCGCAGCAGCCTGGAAAGAAGTGAGCCGTCCTTACTTGAGCTTACGAGAGCAACTGGTCGAAGCGCACGAAACGAGAACCACACAGGTAACATCTCGCCATGCCAAAACGCCACGATGGAGGGTCCGGTGGGTAAACGTCCATGCACGCGGATGGTCCATGTGCGCGCAAGCAACCGCACTAGGATCGAAAGAAGCAGTGACTTCATCGCTTACCCAACATTGAGGTAACAATGTGGGCGGCCGTTGTACTAGCCCCATTGCCAGCGAGCATCGTTTGAATCTCGTGCATGGCATGGAGCAGTTCAAGCCGTCGCGGTTGGTTTTCCAGCAGATCACGTACATCGGAAGCCAACGCTCCGGGACGCGCCTCCGACTGGATAAACTCCCGCACGACGCTGCGCTTCAGAAGAAGATTAGCGAGCGTAACAGAAGTAATGTTTGCCAGATGTTTGCTGATCTGATAACTCAGAAAAGAGGTGCGGTAGAACGTAGAAAACGGCAGACCGCTCAAGGTTGCCTCTAGCGTGGATGTTCCTGCCTTGATGAGTCCGGCCGCAGCCGTCTGCATCTCGTGTCTGGCATCGCTACGCAGTTCTGCACCTGCCTGCACGAGCGGACGCAGCAATGACTCATCAACATTTGCAGATTTTGCAACTACGTACTGCAAGTGCGGATGAGTTGATCGTAATTCGTGGACAACATCCGTGAGCAACGGAACATGGTGCTGAATTTCCTGGCGTCTACTTCCCGGCATCAATAGAATCTGATTCTGTTTTCGTTCCAGACTTGCATCTGCCAGTGTTTCCATCAGCGGATGCCCAACGTACTCGGCCGTGATACCATGTCGCTGGAAGAACTCAACTTCAAATGGGAACACCACAAGAAGCCTGTCTACAACTCTGGCCAGCTCTGTTGCGCGCCGCTCGCCCCATGCCCACAACTGAGGGGCGATGTACCACACAACTGGCATACGCGGACTGCGCACCCGTGCGGCGAGGCGCATATTAAACCCCGGATAGTCAACTGGAATGAACATATCCGGCTTGGTTGTACTGATAGCCTTCTCACAGCGCTTCATGAGGTCGGTAAAGAATGTATACCGTTTGGCAACCTCATAGAAACCAGTTACCGCTAGGTCGCGGATGTGGGCTAGCGATCGCAGCCCCTCCATCTCCATGCGGGGACCGCCAAAGCCCTCAAAGATCACGTCCGGCACCTGCGATCTGATGGCCGCCATCAATCGCGCCGCATGAGCGTCTCCCGAAGGCTCACCTGCAGTAATAAAGATCCGTGGCGGTTTATACGTATGCATGAAGGCAGTTACCGTTACATCTTCTTCAGCACAACGCGCTCAACTCTGCGAGGCGTAGCCGAAAGAATCGTGCATTCATACATTTCAAGGTGAACAACATCACCTGCTGCAGGGATACGTCCGGCGTAATTGTTGATCATACCACCAAGAGTTTCGTAATCATCACTTTCGGGAAGGGGCTCAAGGAGAATTTCATTTGCCTCATCAATACGGATGGATGCATCGAGTTCGATGGCATCAGACGTCTGATTGGTATGTAATGGTGCCTCATCATCGTACTCGTCCTGAATATTCCCAACGAGCTCTTCGATGATGTCTTCGAGTGTGAGAAGTCCGGCCGTACCTCCAAACTCATCGATCACAATGGCCATATGTACCTTATCCCGTTGCATGTCGCGCAAGAGACGCTTTAGCTTTACATCTTCCTGCACAACGTAAGGGGCATGCAGAATATCCTGCAGTATGATAAGATCCCGGTGGTGCATCAACGTTAGAAGGTCCTTGGCGTAGATGATTCCGATGATCGTATCGATCGAATCAGAATAGACTGGAAGCCGTGAATATCCCTCCCGCATGACCGTATCAAGAAGCTCCGCAACAGGTAGAGTACTGTCTAATGCTGTAATCTTAGACCGCGGTACCATTACCTGTGCCGCTGTTGTCTCAGTAAACTCAAAAACGTTCTCGATAAGCTCCTGCTCGGAGACCTCCAGAGCCCCCTGCTTCGAGCTCTCAGCAATCAGATACCGCAGCTCATCGGGTGTGTGCACGTCATGTTCACCTGCTGGATGGATGCCGGCCATATCGAGCATAGCGTTAGACATCCAGTTAAGTAGGGCCACCACCGGACGAAACACAACGTAGAACGCACGCATAGGGACAGCCACTGCAAGGGTCACGGCTTCAGATCGACGTATCGCGTATGTCTTGGGCGCTATCTCACCAACAACGATATGCAGTACGGTAATGATTGCAAAAGCAATCACGATGGAGATCGTGTGCAGATATTCAACAGAAAGTTGAACGTTAAGTGCAGAAGCAGCCTGTAAAACAATATGGGAGACAACACTCTCACCAATCCATCCCAACCCAAGTGATGCAAGTGTAATGCCAAGCTGGCATGCACTCAGGTATTCGTCAAGGTGTTCGAGAATGTGTTTCGCAATGCCCGCAAAGAAATTTCCCTCTCGAGCTTTGATGGTTATCTGTGAAGCACGGACCTTTACAAGAGCGAACTCTGCTGCAACAAAGAACCCGTTGAGCACGACAAAGAACAATGTCAGGGCTATATCACCAATCATAGCAGCGAATATACGCCCCTTACCGTAGGCTTGAGTACGACTGAGCTACGATACGTCGCTCGAGATGGTGTGAGAAATACAGGGATAAGGTGGATTCAATTTCGAGTCTGTCTGCATCGGAGACAGCAGTCCAGTGTCCTCTTCGAGACGAATACATCGCTTGATATGCCGGACGCGACATCTGCACACCCATCCCTGCAGTGAGGATGCTTCCATCGGTAATGTCAATGAATACTGCAGGCTGATCCATTGGCGGCACAAACTGCAGTCCAAACCCCATAACCTCCGCAAGCCTGCACCGCATGGCAACACTTACACTATATGCGTTGGCCTCGTCTGTAGTTTCTAGGGTCTCGAGCGCCTTCCGGAGCAGGTCAAACACGTCGGTCTCTGCCTGTTCTTGAGCCTGCGTGCGGACGATGGACTCGCACATCAATAGACCCGATTGAAGATGCTCTAACGTTGTAAGGTTACGTCGCGGCGTAATGGTCTCTGCCTGCGAAAGTGTATGCAGCTCTTTATTCTTGCCGTGATAGATCGTGCATCTACAGTGGGAAAGGGGCTCCAAGGCTGCACTCATCGAAGATTTCGTGGTACGTACGCCCTTAGCCACCACCGACACCTTTCCAAGCCCGCGCGTGTACAGCGTGATGATACGCGAGGATTCGCCGTAACGACGTGAATGCAACACGATTGATTCAGCTGAGATGATCACGGCGCAACCTCGAGAAAAGCAAAAAGGCCATACTCATTCAAGTATAGCCTTTTGTGTGATGTTGTGCTCCGCAGCAGGGACTTGAACCCCGGACCCTCTGATTAACAGTCAGATGCTCTAACCAGCTGAGCTACTGCGGAATAGGGATTGCGAATTTAACACTTATTCGAAATCTACCAAGTTATCCGCGTAGTGCTTTTTTCAAAAACTCTACGTCTTGGCGAACCTTCTTATCCGTGTCGATGTAATTCAAGATTTGCTGACACGAGTGCAGGACCGTTGTGTGGTCGCGTCCACCAAAGTGCATACCGATGCTCTTCAGCGATGTCTGTGTCAGGTTCTTTGCAAGGTACATCGACATTTGGCGTGCAAGTACGATCTCGTGCTTTCGTGTCTTAGCAGACAACAACGCTGTCTCAATGTTGTAGAACGTAGCAACT
>JBIJAX010000065.1:0-9375 GCA_044345485.1 Kapaibacterium sp. (SeqCode) | reverse complement strand
AAACTTCTTGATGGCTACACATGCTTCGTCTGCCTCATTGGTTGCGATAAGCGCATTTGCATACAGCAGCACGTTCTCCTTTGCATCGTCATCATCCTTGTAGACGCGCTTTGCATACAACACCGCAGTGTCTAGGATATTCATTTCCAAGTAAATCTTGGAACCCAAGCGCAGCCTGTCAATGTCTTGTGGATCCTGGACAATGGCGGCGCGAATCAGCTCGAGTGCCCGTACGTAATCCTTCTCTTCAACCGCCTTTTGCGCATCACTATACTCATCTGCGCGGACGAGGGTCGGCACAAGGACTGCAATGAGCATTGCACAGCGTAGTATTCTCGTTAGCATGTGTTTCATGGTAGTTCATCACAAGTAAAATGGACGGGGCGCGAAAATACCCAAATAATCTCGAGAAATTTGACAGTGCCCGTGTTACCAAACGGGCATACCAGCCCCTTGTCAGTCTTCTTTGTACAGGGTAATCTTTGCATAACCAGGTTCGATGCCCCAATCGAACAACTTCCGCTGCACCTTGCCACTGCGCGTCAGAAACTGCATGTAGCCACTGGCGAGATCGCGCTGACTCGGGGCACGCTTTAGGTAGACGTAGATTGGAACCGGAAACGGGTACTGCCGCATCATCAGGTACGATGAATGGACGGGCTTCGGCCAAACGTGAGCACCTGTAGAATCTGTGTAACTCAGGCGGAGCAGTTTCACACTCGAGTCCCGAACGTACTGCGACAGCAGTCCAAAACCGATATATGATCCCACGTTTGCATTGATGACGTCCCTAACTGAATCTCGTGTGGAAACTGAGACCACAGTGCCCTTGGCTGGCTGCGATCCATTGAGGACCACATTGACGATGTTTCCGTACACCGATGCAGTTGCCCCGCCGGGTACAACAAACTGAGGGTTCTTTGAGAGCTTTGGGTAGCTGGCGAGAACTTTCGTATCACCTTTAAGCCAGGCACGAATATGCTCGGCATTCATGGTGTCGTATGGGAATGACCGAGGAACAACAACAACAAGCGCATCCATTGCTAACAGTGCACGCGGTAGTGAATCGGCTCCTGCCTCTGCTCGAAGGTCGTTCTCCACGGGTGTATACGAGCGTGCAATAATGGCAATGCGCTCTGATCTATTGAGCATTGCATTCATTGCTTCGTCGGCAACTGCTTCCTTAAAGGCAATCTCAGCCTTGGGGTGTTCCCGAACGTACAACGTCTGAAGTGAATCGATGAGCGGACGCACTTCTGGGTCGATCAGTACCGTGATAGACCCCTGCAGGGCAGATTCATATCCTGGCTGACCTTGCTGTGGATCATTCGTACAGCTGCTAACCACCACAATTGACACCACGGCAGCCGTGATTTTCAAGGCCCATTCATTCAGCGTCTTCATTTCGGCTCCTTGTGATAAACTGGGCAACACGTAGTGCACCAAACAAGAAGACGACGATGCCGAAGGTTTCTTGAAACGGCGAACCAAGGGTACCTACTGATATCTCCCCGAGCGCGATGAACAGGCCAACCAGGGCAACGAGACTTCGAGCAATAATATTAACAGCATACATAGCAGACCCAGCGAAAAATGTGACATGCACAACATAGAAAAAGCCCCGTGCCTGAGTTTGACACGGGGCTTTGTTGTACGTGTTATCGTTGGCGGAAGGTAACCGGACGCTGCAGGCGGCATGCTGTTGGCTGGCCGTTTGCATTTTTTGCCGGGGTATACACCGAGCTACGGATCGCCATAATGGCGGCTTCATCGAGATCGCGATATCCGCTCGATCCTTCTGGATCAACCTTGACTTCGGAGATGCGCCCATCCTTGCCCACCACAAAGCTTACGAGCACTGTACCCTCGAAGCCCATGCGGAACGATTGCGTCGCGGTGTACAGATCACGCAATTTTTTTACCAGATCGGTTTCATCGGTCACAGGTAGAAATCCGTCTTCGAATTCGAAGGCATCCATGATTTCTTCCTCTTCCACTTCGCGAGGGGGCCCACCGGCACCCGGATCAAAGCTCAGAACTCCTGTGTCTTCTCCACTACCACCTTGCGATGATGAGCGGTTGATCTGATCAACATTCGCAAAGTCTTGCATCTCGGCCGTGATCTCAGCATCAGGCACAGGCACCGGAGTACCGGCGCGCGCGGCTGGAGCCGGAGGCAAATTGGACGGTGGAGGAGGTGGGGGTGCTTCGTCTGTCTGTGATTGTGGCGGAGGCAGGGCCTCGAGCGAGAGCCGCGATAGCTTTACCTTGACAACCTTGGGAGACGGAAACAACCATTCCGAAATGATAGGGCCAACGAACGTATACAGCGCAACGAGCAGCAACATGAGCATCGTGCGTACAAATGCCTTGTTCGTGTTGCGCCGGATCAGCTCCTTCACCTCTGCTGCTCCGTACTTGGTACCCTCGAGCATCTGATTTACTGCAGCAGTTGTCATAGTCCCATAATCCTTTCTTCGTCTTCTGTCTTGTCGAAAGGAGATACAGTGAACTTACGCTTGCGCTCGTTGATACCTGCTGCCTTGAGACCCTGAAGAATATCGGGTTCAGCTGCATTTAGCACATCGAGTACTGAGACCACCAGGCCGTATTCGGCTTTAGGTGAAGCCTTTAGCACAACAATACATCTGTTCTTGAGCTCCACGTTCTGATCTGTTACATACTTCTGCAACGTCTTCAACGTGTGCTTTTCAGGCGTTTCCTTTGCCATGTTGGCAAAGAGTGCGCCGTCCTCACGTATACGGACCGTAAGGAGTTCTGACTCTTTTACTTCAACTGGCTCATCGATTTCTGGTGGAACGTTCATCTCCATCGTTTGTGGAGTGATCATCGATGTGGTCAGCATGAAGAATGTCAGCAGGAGGAAGGTAATATCCACGAGCGGCGTCATGTCGAGACGAAAACCAAGACGCTTTTTCGCTTTGCGCTTGCCTTTCTTCCCCCGCCGTTCGGATTTCCCTCCGCCTAAATCACCACCACCGCCTGCCATGAGTTACCTCGTTATTTACATTTTCTTTTCGGTGACGAAGTTGAAGGTTGTGGCCTTCTTCTTCCTCATCTCGTTAATCGCAGTTTCAATCCATTGGTACCTCAGACGCTTATCTGCGTCGATGGCAAACGATGCACGGGGATTGACAAGACGTGCTTGTTCGATGATCTGACCAAGCCACACAGTATCCATGACCTTGAACGAAACTGTCTTATCGTCCATGCCAGGAAACTTCAACGACGTCATAGCGCGACGAAGGTTTACCACGTCCTGTTCGTTGATCATGGAAACGTAGTATGCTGTGTCTTTGAGCACCGAGTCTACACCAACCTTGATGATGACGAGGTCTTTGTCAGCAAGCTTCGCTGTGTCAACTGTGGTACGTGGACGCTTGATCTCTACCTTTTGTTGATTTTCCGAATCGCTCTTGAATTTCGCAGTGAACATAAAGAACGTCAGCAGGAGGAACGTAATGTCCACCAGTGGCGTCATGTCCAGCACAAAACCAAGGCGTTTCTTCTTGATTTTCGACATGTGATCTTCCTTACCGGAGTGGAGCTACGTTAGGCTTTAGTACCAGTCTTAACAGCGAGAGACTGCATGAGGTCGAGCAATGCCTCGTCCATGCGGTACGTAAAGTCGTCCACCTTCGATGTGAAGTAGTTATAGGCAATGATCGCCATAATAGCTGCGATAAGTCCACCAGCGGTGTTATACAGAGCTTCTGAGATACCGATCGAGAGTGCCTGAGCTGAAACCGTTCCCGAAGCACCGAGCGCCTGGAACGAGCGGATCATACCAAGAGTCGTTCCAAGAAGTCCGATCATCGTTGCTACAGAAGCCACTGTTGAAAGGATTGGAAGGTTCTTTTCAAGAAGCGGTGTTTCAAGATTCATGTTTTCGTCGATCACGCGCTGAGTTTCAGCGATCTTTTGATCACCAGTAAGGGCTGCATCTTTTTCGATTGATTGAAAACGAGATACGGCTGCATGAAGAACATTTGCGAGCGAACCACGCTGATCATCACATGCCGCGATTGCTGCACTGTAATTACCCTTTTGAACATTCTCAACCACTGTGTGACCGAACGTCCTCATATCGTGCTTGCCCCCTGCCTTCGCGATTGTGTACATACGCTCAATTGTGAACGTGATGGCGATCAGGATGCAGGCAATAAGAAGACCAACAAGGAAGCCCCCAGTGTAGATCGTGCCGAGTGCGTTCTTTGGATCGTGCTTGTCAACGTCGTTAAAGTTGCCAGGATTACCCAGAACCATGTAGTACAGGAGGAATGCTGCAACCAAACATCCACCGATGACGATAACGTTCGTCAAGTTCTTCATACTTCAACCCTTGCTGAGATAGATAATGTTGTTAGTTCTGTTGATAGACGTGGTCGAATCTACGAAAAATGACGCATCCCAAAGGCGATTTGGTGTGCGTCATTATGATATCATTACGTTCAGTGTTCTACGATGATCAGCCGCGGAATGCCCGCCAAATCAGGGATTGTGGTTGTTATACGTCCCTGCGCATGGAGAATGTTTTCCACATCAAGGTGCTGACCATACCCTATTTCGAGAAACATAAAGCCACCAGGGCTAACAAGCTGATGAAAGATCTCAGCAGCCCTTCTGTAAAACGTAAGGCCGTCCGCACTGTCTGTCAGGGCTAGCTTCGGCTCATGATCGCCAACTTCGGGTTCAAGCTCCTGCATATCGCCCTGCCCGATATAGGGCGGATTCATCGTAACAATGTCCCAGGGTCCGCCGTCGGGCACCTCTGCGAGAATATCGCACTGAAGCGCCGTCATGCGCGCCTCGGCACCAAGAGCAGCAGCATTTTGTCGGGCTACGTCAAGCGCATCTGGCGAAACATCTATGGCAGTCCAACGTGTGTTCTGGGTGTGTTTGATAACAGAGATCGGAATGCATCCGGATCCAGTTCCAATGTCGAGACAACGGAGTTGTTGTTCTGCGCGTGCGTTGCAATAGCGTGACACCCTGTCGGAGATCAGTTCTGTTTCTGGTCTTGGAATCAACACCGAGGGTGTAACGATATAGGTGCTTCCGTAAAAATCTGCCCTGCCGATGATGTACTGCAATGGTTCCCGTGAAATCCGACGCTGCACCATTGATCGGAGATTAGCAAGTTCTTCTTTGGAAAGGGGGCGCTCGTGGTCCGTATAGAGATCAATGCGCTTTACATTTAGAACAGCACAGACCATCATCTCGATGGTGCGCCGGGCCTCATCGATACCACGATTCGTGAAGAACTCCTTACCCCACTGGATAATATCACGAACAGTCCAAACCTGAGGTAGTTCAGGACGCGTCTGCGACATAATAGTCCTGCAACGAGGTAGAGGTAAACGCTTCTTCACGAAGTGCTTTAACTCCATGAAGCGAAGCCTCGGCTGCAGCAAGGGTTGTAAAGAATGGTACTTTATACTTCATGGCTGTTCTACCCATAACGGCTTCATCATATCGAGCATTCTCACCGAGCGGGGTATTGATTACGATGGCAACGTCTCCGTTAGCGATAAGATCAATGATACTTGGACGGCCTTCATAATGCTTCAGAACCTTCGTTGCTGTTACGCCGTGCTTCTCACAAAACTCGGCTGTTCCGCTTGTAGCGAGGATTGTAAATCCAAGGTCCGCATAGCCCCGTACCATGTCGATCGCACGTTGATTCTTGTCGTGTGAGCTTAGTGAAACAAATACCCTACCCTCGTTCAAAAGGGTCTGCCCAGCAGAGATATGGGCTTTCACCAATGCTACACCAAATGATGAATCCATACCCATTACTTCGCCCGTAGATCTCATCTCAGGGCCAAGGAACACGCTGGCATGCGGGAACTTGGCAAATGGGAATACAGATTCCTTGATCGCCGTACGCGTCATCTTTGGATCAAACTCCGGCATGTTTAGCGAGGCAAGTTCATGACCAACCATTACGCGCGTGGCAATCTGGGCAAGCTTTACGCCGGTTGCCTTAGAGACGAAAGGCACGGTTCGAGATGCTCGAGGGTTTACTTCGAGCAGATACACGTTGCCGTTCTGCAGGGCGAATTGCATGTTCAGGAGACCGATAACCTTGAGCTCCTTCGCAATCTTGACAGCGTGTTCTTTCATCACATCCAGAACGTCCTGACCAATGCTGTATGGCGGAAGAACACATGAAGAATCGCCCGAGTGAATGCCGGCTTCTTCGATATGTTGCATCATGCCACCGATCACGGTTGTTGATCCATCACTGATGGCATCAACATCAAACTCCGTTGCGTTCTCGAGGAAGTGATCAATCAATACCGGACGTGATGGATCTTCGGCAATAGCCTTGCGCATATATGCACGAAGCGCATCCTCGCGATAGCAGATCTGCATGGCACGTCCACCAAGCACATAGGACGGACGTACAAGCACGGGATACCCGATGCGTTCTGCGATTTCTACGGCATGCTCCTCATCGGTGCTTGTGCCCCACGGCGGGCATGGGATATTGAGCTTTGAGAGCAGATCTCCGAAGCGCTGCCGGTCTTCGGCCAGATCGATACCTTCGGGAGAAGTGCCAATGAGCGGCACACCGGCCTTGGCAAGACGCTGAGCAAGCTTCAGCGGAGTCTGCCCACCAAAGGTGATCACCACGCCATCCGGCTTCTCAAGGTCGATAACGTTCATCACGTCTTCGAATGTCAACGGCTCAAAGTACAGTCTACTTGTTGTATCATAATCCGTAGACACGGTCTCCGGATTACAGTTGATCATGATTGCTTCGTAGCCCATCTCTCGGAGAGCAAACACGCCCTGGACGCAGCAATAGTCAAACTCAATTCCTTGTCCGATGCGGTTGGGACCGCTACCAAGAATGATGACTTTCTTATTTGCACTTGGCCGCGCTTCGTTCTCCGTATCGTAGCATGAATAGTGATACGGTGTTTCAGATTCGAACTCTGCCGCACAGGTGTCAACTGTTTTAAAAACAGGAAGAACACCGAGCTCTCGCCGACGCTGCCGTACTTCTTCCTCTGATGCACCCATGAGTAAGGCCAGCTGTACATCGCTAAAACCATACCGCTTCAGCTTATGCATTCGAACGCGCGAAATGCGCGAAAGTGATTCAGTATGTGAGTGCACATCCTGGATCAAACTCATGGCCTCATCCACAATCTGCTTGCATTGCACAATAAACCATGGATCGTACTTCGAGATTGCATGGATCTCATCAACGGTCATTCCAGAGCGCAAGGCATCGCACAAATCGTCCATCGAGCGCGATGTGCGCTGACCGAGTCGCACGTGCAATGGGGCTTGTGTTTCACCATCGTGCGGAATGTCTTCGAGGTATCGCAAATGGTCAAATCCGAAGCCATAACGCTTCTGTTCAAGAGAGCGCATGCATTTCTGCAATGCTTCTTTGAATGTGCGGCCAAATGCCATTGCTTCGCCAACAGACTTCATCTGGATGCCCAGAGAGTTGTCGGACTCATGAAACTTCTCAAAGTCCCATCTCGGAACCTTCACAACAACGTAATCGATTGAAGGCTCAAAGCATGCGGGTGTTTTCTTTGTGATGTCGTTGATGATCTCGTCAAGTGTATAGCCAATCGCAAGTTTTGCGGCAATCTTTGCGATTGGAAATCCAGTAGCCTTTGAAGCAAGTGCCGAGCTGCGGGATACACGAGGATTCATTTCGATGACAACCATGCGTCCATTTGCAGGGTTCACCGCGAACTGGATATTCGAGCCCCCTGTTTCGACTCCGATCTCACGAATGATCTTGAGCGATGCATCACGCATACGCTGGTACTCGCGATCTGTCAGCGTTTGTGCGGGCGCAACCGTGATCGAATCACCAGTATGAACACCCATCGGATCAACGTTTTCGATCGAACAGATGATTACAACGTTGTCCTTGGTATCACGCATCACTTCGAGCTCGTATTCCTTCCAGCCGATGATGCTCTCTTCAACAAGTACTCTGCTGATGGGGCTTGCCACGAGACCGTTGCGCAGAAGCTCGCGATACTCTTCCATGTTGTAGGCAATGCCGCCACCTGTGCCGCCCAGTGTAAACGACGGACGAATGATCGCGGGGAATCCAACGTCTTCGATCATGGCCATGCCTTCTTCAAAGGCATGAACGAACCCACCGCGCGCCATATCCATGCCGATCTTCGTCATAGCATTGAGAAATAGCTCGCGGTCTTCGGCTTTGTGGATTGATTCGATCTTCGAACCGATAAGTTCGATACCATACTTTTCAAGAATGCCTGCTTCATGGAGCGCAACCGCTGCATTCAGCGCTACTTGTCCACCCATCGTGGGAAGGATCGCATCAGGCTTTTCCTTCTTAATGACCTCTTCAATGTAGTACGGGGTGATCGGCTCTACGTACGTTGCATCAGCAATATTGGGATCCGTCATGATCGTTGCTGGATTTGAGTTGATCAGCACAACCCTGAATCCTTCCTCTCGCAACACCTTGCATGCCTGCGTACCTGAGTAGTCGAATTCGCAGGCCTGCCCGATGACAATCGGACCTGAACCAATGACAAGAATTGTTTTGATGTCTGTACGTTTTGGCATTGCTGTATCGCCGTATTAACCGTTGTTCGAAAAAATCATCTGAAGCACAGCCATGCGGATTGCTACGCCGTGCGTTACCTGTCTGTGGACAAGACTCTGGGGGGAAGACAGTAACTCTTCATCGAGTTCAACACCTACATTTACCGGTCCTGCGTGCATGATCACAACTTTGGGAAACTGCATCGCTCTCTCGGTGGTCATCGCATACAGTTCACGATAGACGTCAACACTTGGGACGATGTCACCGGTAATCCGTTCGCGCTGAATTCTGAGGAGAAACACCACATCTGCCCATTGAAGTGCAGCATCTATGGAATCGAACCTGCGCAATTGGGACAGATCACTGTCGGTTGGACGGAGCGTATCGGGTGCGCATGTAGCGACCTGTGCCCCCATACGCACCAGAATGTCAGACGTTGAGCGTGCAACACGTGAATGTTGAAGGTCTCCAACGACGACAACTTTGACGCCTTCAATTCTTCCGAAGCGTTCTCGAATTGTCGATGCATCAAGAAGGGCCTGCGTAGGATGTGCTACATTTCCCTCGCCAGCATTGATTACCGACATGTTCGAATACGAGGCAATCGCTGCATGCGTGCCATTGACGGCATGCCTAATGATCATGCCATCAAATCCCATTGCTTCGATCGTGGAAACAGTTTCCTGAAGCGTCTCCCCTTTTTCAACGCTACTGCCGGCCTCTGAGAATACAACTGCGGATCCACCGAGCCGCTGCACCGCTGTCTCAAACGACAATCGTGTACGAGTAGATGG
>JBIJAX010000079.1:0-5707 GCA_044345485.1 Kapaibacterium sp. (SeqCode) | reverse complement strand
TGGCTCGAAGAATGCAAGCACAAAGCGTTTATTCGCGAGAGTCTTGGGCTGCATCGGCACAAGCCCGTTTGGAGTAAGAAACGCCGATGCTGTATCGAGGATCTCAGTGATACTCTCGACGGATAATTGCTGACTCGACAGTAGGTGGCGGAACGACATTGGTTGCAAAAATAGGGCAAAAAAAAGCCCGCCAATTGGCGGGCTCTGAATTTCTCAATTACTTCTTCTTCTTAGCTGCTGCTTTCTTCGGAGCTGCCTTCTTCGGAGCTGCCTTCTTAGCACCAGACTTCTTCTCACCGTTAACAACGGCCTTGAGGTCTGCACCAGCTGAGAACTTCGCAACCTTGCGAGCTGCGATCTTGATTGTGGCACCCGTAGCTGGGTTACGTCCGGTGCGAGCACCGCGCTTGCCAACGCTGAATGAACCAAAACCAATTAGAGAAACGTTGCCACCCTTGCCCAACTCGGCCTTGATGGCGCCGATTGCTGCGTTCAGCGCTGTGTCTGCTTGTGACTTGCTGAGTCCGGCAGCGTTAGCAATAGCTTCTACAAGCTCTGCCTTGTTCATAGGAACCCCCATGTAAACGATTGGATAAAACCAGTTGTAAATGCAAAATATGCTCTGTTTACTGGGCGTTTCAAGTATGACTTCTCCACATCGACCTATTTCATGGGGCTTTCAGGCGTGCATACCTCTGGAATGCCCATAAAATGGGGGGATTACCAGTCCATTACGGCATGATTACATAGCAAGTCCGATGCCAAGTGCCAAAAGTGCTGCACCAACAAGTTGCGTTGAGAACCCTGCTACAAGGCCTGCTACAAGGTCATCCCCCATCACAGCCCATGCTTCTGTCCGATCATTAATAAGGTTCATCGGCCAGGGTTTCATAACATCAAAGATTCTAAACAACAACACCGCTGTTGCCCATAGTGCAAGTCCGTTATAGGCCATCGGGAACATAAGCGTGAGACTCATACCAGCGGCTTCATCGATTACCACAACGCTAGGGTCGTGCCCCCAATTCTTCTGAACGTGCGCGCACGACCACGTGCCGATGATCGTGAACACGAGAAACGCCGCACCGTAATACATCTGCATGGTTTCTGTAGGCCATAGTGCAACGAGCGATCCGTATGCTGCAGGAAGGGCTACAAGCAGGCTACAGTATGAGCCTGGCATTATCGGGAGCAGTCCCACGCCACCGAACGTTGCAACATAGTCCTGAACAGATCGAAGTTTTGGAGGTGCGATTTTATGTGCTGCCACGGCTGAAAAGTCTCCTGTTTACGATGATGTAGTGAATGAGGCTGTAGACTGAAAGTAGGGTCACAAGCAGCAAGCCCGACGAAATGATCGGAAAAACAAGCATAAACCGCGCATAGAATCCAAGTGGTCCGTCGGGGTCAGATTTATGAACTGCGATACACAGCACAGCAATTATGATCACGACCATTTGAAGGAAGGTCTTGACCTTCGCTACATAACTCGTCTTCATGGTCATTCCTTTGTCATCTGCAATAGACCGCATGGCCGTGGTTCCGAAGTCACGTGCAATGATGATAATGAGCATCCATGCCGACATCACATCAAGGATGTACAATGCTACGAAGGCAGACGTTGTAAGGACTTTATCAGCAAGTGGATCAAGAAAGATGCCGTGGTCTGTCACCTCTCCGTACTTCCTCGCTAAAAAGCCATCCAGCCAGTCTGTTAGCGCAGCAACAACGAAGATGATGAGTGCCGTAACTGTGCCAGAAGCTGTTCCTGAGAGCATAAAGATGAGGAACAGCGGCGCCATGAAGAACCGACTAAGCGTAACGATATTGGCATACGTGAACTTCACGCCCATGCCTTCCCTGCTGCACGCACGATTGCCGCAAAGTCAGACGCATTCAAGGATGCGCCCCCAACGAGTGCTCCATCAATATCAGGGCATGAAAAAAGTGATGGGGCATTTGCTGATGTTACACTGCCGCCATAGAGTATGGGAACGGCACGGGTAACTCCGCTGGACTGTAGATGCTGCCGTATATCACGATGTACTTCCTGCGCCTGCTCAGACGTGGCGGCCAGCCCCGTACCAATGGCCCAGACTGGTTCGTAAGCAATGATCGATGATGCAACTACCTCCTCGGAAGCAGCATTGATGATGCCGTTTAACTGTGCCGTGATCACGGTGTGCGTGATGCCTTGCTGACGTTCTTCAAAAGACTCGCCCACGCAGATGATTGGACGCAAACCCGATGCGATCGCACGACGTGCTTTGTGCCCTATCTGGTTATCGTTCTCATACTGATCACGTCTGCGCTCACTGTGCCCCACGATCACATACGCACAGCCAATATCTGTAAGCATCTGAGCACTTATCTCGCCAGTGTACGCTCCCTTTTCTTCCGCATGACAATTCTGTGCGCCGAGTGCGATGTAATCTCCTTTGAGATCATGCATTGCAGTGAGTAATGTATATGGCGGACAAATCACCACAGATACCTGTTCCGTCGAGCAGGCGCCGTTCGCATGTAGACCTTGAACAAGCTCGCGCGCAGCGGCATGTGTGAGATTCATTTTCCAGTTGCCGACGATAAACTTCTTCATGATTTACGACGCACTCCACGAACTTGAAATAGCCGATACGACGTTAAGTCTTGGTTCGATTCGAACCCCATGCCATCAATCGATTCTGTCCCTGTTTCGATGTGAACAGGCGATTCTGTTCGCACGCGCGAGGTGCTCTGCACCCAATCAAGTTGAGTCGTTGTGAGCGAAACGCGCCGCTGTTCGGAAACAACACGCACTGCACCATACGCGGTCATGTTCTTCGACCGATCATCAACGACAACTGAGTCTGCTGTTAGTCGTGCCTCCACAGCGCGTCCCGAGCGATCGTAGAAGTCAACAACGACGGCCCCAGTAATCATAGTGGTATTGCTACGCTCGTCTATTGTGCCTTGTCGTCCGTACAATACTGCTTTCGTTCGGCTACTGTCTGTAAACAAGATCTTCACGTTATAGGCAGTATGCGAAGGGGCTTGTAGGAACGGATCATCGGCACTGCGTTGAATGCCGGCACGATCGCTGCATCCTATTACAACCAACAGGACAACTCCTACTGCGTATGCAGGCAATCTCATCCGTGCCAGTATTCCAGAATGGACGAAAGAAATGACCCTGCCTGATCTAGGGGCAGCTGTGTGGCTGCATCACTCTTTGCATTGGCCGGATCGGGATGTGTCTCGAAGAAGATACCGTCTATGCCCACAGCTGCTGCTGCTCGAGCAAGCGCTGGGATGAACTCGCGTTTACCACCGGATTGAGCACCCACCGACGGTTGCTGCACGCTGTGCGTTGCGTCAAAGATCACCGGATGTCCGGTCTGACGCATGATCACCAGCGAACGATAGTCCACCACGAGATCGTGGTATCCGAATGTTGTGCCTCGTTCTGTAAGCCATACGGCCGCCCCGTTGGCATTCGTAACTTTTTGAGCTGCCTTTGCCATATCGTCTGGCGCCATAAACTGCGCCTTCTTGATATTCACGATGCGTCCAGTCGCAGCAGCAGCTTCCAATAGCGAGGTTTGCCTGCTGAGAAATGCTGGTATCTGAAGCACATCAACAAACTCAGCTGCCATCATTGCTTCGGAGTCAGAGTGAATATCCGTCAGCGTAGGCGCATTGATCATTGCACCTGCCTCTTGCAAATAAGCAAGTGCCGTGGCATCCCCGATGCCTTGAAACGATCCGGCACTGGTTCTATTTGCCTTTCGGTACGACCCCTTGAGGTATAGCGACACAGACAGGTCTCGCGTAACCGTGGCCAGCGTTTCAGCCACACGCATGATTACATCTCGAGATTCTACCAGACACGGGCCGGCGATAACGATAGGTCTTTTAGCTTCAGTGTGCATATATGCGACAAAATACCATTAAATTGCCCGTGCAGCATTGAGTGAATGGCACAACGCCCAGAACATATTCCGTTACGCAGACGATCAACAGGGTCGGATATTCCACAGGAAGCCGACGACGCATCGCGTCCGCAACAGTTAACTCTCGGTAGTGAGGTGGAACGACTGCGTCGCACAAAGATCTTTGCCGTGCTTATGGCCCTGCTTGGTCTGCTGATGGTAGTTTCCATCATCTCCTATGCACGAGCTGATGCGGCAAATGCGCAACTAACGATGCGCGAGCTCATGGGGGTTATTCGCGGTGACGATGAGGTACGCCAGCAGTTTGATCAAACCCACAATTGGATCGGACTTCTCGGTGCGGTTGTGGCGCATTGGCTGCTGCTAAGCACGGTTGGGGTGTGGTCTCTGTTGTTCCCAGCACTCCTCATCGTGTGGGCGTGGGACGTATATCGCTTTCAGCGACTAACCCCGAAGGTTACCCGATACTCGATTGTTGCCACCATAGCTGTTGTCTCTGTTTCTGCGTTCGTAGCAACACTGCAGCTTATCGAGCCCCTTTCCTTTATTCCACCTGAAGCATGCGGGTTTATCGGTCAGTTCCTCGCCGGTGTTGTGACGCAGCTCATTGGAAAATTCGGCAGTGCTCTCGTCTGGTTTATGGTTACAGGCGCGGTTATCGTGCTTGGCTTTGAAATCGATCTTCGATCCGCCCAAAGCGCGCTGCAGCCAATCAAAGATGCGCTGAGTAACCTTACCTCTGGCCTTGCGTTCTCTCGCCGATCATCTTCAGCAATCTCTGATGAACCTGAAGAAGATGAACATCTCGACGATGCAGACGAGCTAGAAGAGGAAGAAGAAGAAGTTGTGCAAGCGCCCCCAGCTGTGCCATCTCCGAGGTTGTTTGGTGGAAAGAAACGTTCTATCATACGTCCAGGTGAACTTGATGACGAGCCTGCCGTGCGTCTAAAAAGGGCATCTCAAGAGCCTCAAGACGAATCACCATTTTCTGGACAACTCTCATCATCTGTCCGAATCCTGCGTCCTAGCCAGTTAGCGCAGCCTGTTCCTGCTGCGCCCGAGCCAGAAGAAGACGAAGAAGAAACATCGACTACGTCGGTTGACCTGCAGGAGGTACAACGTCGTCTGCAACAGCTTCATCCTCAAAAAGGGATAGCCCTAAAACTCGATGATGAAGAGGCTGAGGAAGAGGAAGAAGAAGAACTTGAAGACGAGTACGAAGAAGAGTCTGAAGAAGACTACGAAGAAGATACCGAGGAAGAGGAAGCTGAGGAAGAAGAGGAAGTTGAGGAGGAAGAGGTAAAGGAAGTCCCCGTCAGACCCGCCCGTGCACAATCGCAAGTGTCCGTGCAGCGACCGTTAACGGTGACTGTTCAGGATACACTCTTCCCTGTAGAGCCTGAGATCAAGCTCTCGAACGTGACGATGTACGACGAAGAGATTGCCTACAAGCCCCCTCCCTCCAAGTTGCTTGTAGAGGTAAAGGATGAAGGGGCTGTAGATGATGCAGAACTTCAGGCTAAGGCGCTTACACTCCAGGAGAAACTCGAGACGTTTAAGGTGCGTATCGAGAACCTTACCGTAACTCCTGGCCCTGTTGTAACGCAGTATGAGTTCGTTCCGGCCTCTGGGATTAAGGTGTCGCAGATCGAGAACTTATCAGACGACATTGCCCTTGCGCTGAAAGCTCAGGGAGTGCGCATCATTGCACCTATCCCCGGCAAGGGCACCGTTGGCATTGAGATCCCGAATCAACATCCGTCTATTGTGCGCTT
>JBIJAX010000051.1:0-15121 GCA_044345485.1 Kapaibacterium sp. (SeqCode) | reverse complement strand
TCGAACGGAAGCTGAGCAAAGGATTCGTACGGTACAGCAATGAGGACCGCAAGAGTGAGAACGACACGTAGGCGTGTCAAAATGGTGGTAATGCGCATGTGCATCTCCAAAAAAAGGTGGTGAATGAGATGGCGGATGCCTAGAGATTTAGGACAATCCAGTTGAAAGCAGCGTTAGGGGGCAGGCCGCCGGAAAACACGACGGTAAAGCCCTGTTGTGTTCTAGCAGATACTATGCAGGAGCTGATGCCCTGATTTGATTCCATGGTAACGAGGATGCGTGCCGTTGCCAGTAGATCTTCGATTGGTGATGGCTGAGAAGTACGAGTGTTGATTGTGACGGAATACTGCCGTGCAGTTGAGGTGTTTATATACCTGCCCGATGAGATCGGAATTGCAAGCAAGGAAAGGGGCACTTCGGTGATTGATGTGATTCGTCCGTCGCGACCAACATTGATGCGTGGTATGTGCGCTGAGTCTCCATACACACCGGCAACCGCACCCGATGGTTTGAGATGTCTCGACGAGATTGATGAGTCATTAACGCCAACACGAACACTGTTTGCAGCCGATTGCGATACGCGAATCACAGAGTCTAGAGTGGTGATTGTGATGTTGCCAGTAACGTTTGTAGCATCGATGTTGATTGTTGAGTCATTTCGTGTGATCACGAGCCCACCCATGCCCTGCATCGTAAGATTTCCTGCGCCGCCGTTGAGACTCAGAACAGCCCCCTTCGCATTGGGGGAGAGTCCGCCAGCTGTTACAGAATTCTGCGCCATAAAGGCGTAGGGGGCGGAGGTAAGCTTGGTACGAGGTGAGAATGTCTCCTGTGGTGTTCCGGGAAGCCCTATCTCGAGCCAGAGCTGGCGTGTAAAGTCAACACCCTCAAGACTGTTCTGTTCACCGAGGATAAGGTTGAAGACTCCGCCAACAACTGCTGTAGACAGTTCATCGATGTAGACAGGAACTCCATCTGTTTCGGTGGTATAGAGACGGGCCGCAATCAGATACTGCCCGTCAGGATACACTGTTCCGTCCGGTTGAACCAGCACCCCTTGAAACGACAGGAGGCGTGGAATAGTCACATCTTCGCCTTGTGCTTTGATCACTGTAGAGGATGCTACCAGCAATGCTGCAACGAAGGCAATGGAGAACAGTATGATGCGGATTGAGCGAGTCATGATGCAGCTACCTCGAACAGGAAACAATGGAAGAGAACAGCGACTCTTGGTTATTGAAATACTGTTTCAGAAATACGCGCAGCACGTAGGTGCCAGTTGGAACGGAGTTGCCATTCATGTCAATTCCATCCCAGTACAGCCTGGCACCATCGGTATCAGATTCGCTGTTTGATAGTGTTGCCACATGCTTCCCCCGCATGTCATACACACTCGCGCGCAGCCGCTCGATGTGCTGCTGCCTGATGTCGATCGTAAGCTGGTTCGTAAACGGATTAGGCCATACATGCGGACGCGCACCAGTGACGATATCGACGTTGTCGTCTATGAGCGTTACCACAGACAACGGAACCCAGAAGCCGAGATGGGCCTGATGGCGTTCCGAAGAAGTTGTGCCTACCGTAGGCAGACCAACGATGGTACTGAGCGAAAAACGCGTAGATGGATGCTTCGTGACAAGCGCTGCGCCGCATGATTGAATCACACGCTGCCGCTGAATCGTAAGGGGTACATGGTTGGTCTGTGCCTTCATGGCACATGGCCTCCATACACCTAGACCCAGACTAACGAGCAGTGAGAGACATATGACGGCGCAGCGCATCACGATCATTTCTTAATTGAAGTACCAGGCAAGAGTGAAGTTGGCCGACGATAGGCCAAGACTCATGTCTGTGCTCTCGGGTCCATCCGTTTCGGCACCAGCTGCATTTGTAAGCTTACTTGTCGTACCCTGATAGCCGAATCCATATTCAAGCATCAGGGAAACGTTTCTCCATGGAAACCACTCTGCACCGGCAAAGGCGCCACCACCAACTGTCGTGGACGCAACCTTGCTTGTTTGCGCTCCGGCAGCTTCGTTTTTGATCTCGCCTAATCCAAAGAGTACCTCACCCCCTGCATAGAGAGCTACGTTGCTGTTGTTGTAGACGTTGTACCGAACACCTGGCGCTATGGTAAACGCCATCGTAGTTGTTTCCTCCTGTGCCGTATTGTTCTTCTTATCCACATTGTTCGAAAAGCCAATGCCTGCTCGAACTGCAAGGTTGTTTGATACAAACGTCATTGCGCCGAGACCGCCCCGATAGTTTGATGCACCAAGGTCGGACAGACCCTTTAGATCAAACAGCAGCGCTGATGCACCGGACGTGCTCAGGACAGTTGGTTCGCTTTGCGCATATCCGCTTTGCAAAGCCAGCATAGCCAGTAGGCATGCAGCAAGAAAATGTTTCATGATAGCTCCCTCATGATGAGTTCAATAAATTGCCGGCGAAACCTTGCCGGCTCATTTCGGGTCGCAACATCATCGATGAAGAAATCACTTTTGCTACGTCATCTCCACTCTACGACATCAATACTCATGTTGTTTACCATCATCATTGTCGCTCTGTTTACAGTTTCCTCGTTTACCTGTTCAGCTGCAGATGATGGCGCTGTACTTCAGGGAATTGTTCTCGATAGCCTTTCAAAACGGCCCATTCCAGGAGTTGCAATCCGCGCGAAGGGGGCAAGCATTGGCACGTATTCGAAAACCAACGGACGTTTCAGGTTGCCTGTTTCATCGTCGGTGCGGCAGCTGCAGGTGCGAGGAATGGGGTATCAGCAGCGTACGATAGATGTCGTAGACAATGCAGCGGAATTGCGGATTGCATTGCTTCCAACCAACGTGAATCTGCCCACGGTAAATGTGGAAGAGGAGATTTCTGCTCAGGAAGTGATCAAACGGGCTATCGCTCGAAAGGATCAGAACAACGAGCGTATTCAGACGCTGGAGCAGACATTGTATTCAAAGGTTCGAGCAACGCTTGATGCTGGTGCGATCAGTCGCAAGGAGGGCCCAGCAGATATCATCACCGAAACCTTTTCCACGATCACCGAACAGCGGTTTCCCGAGCGTAGAAAGCACACGCGCATCACGCAGCGACGTCAGACAGCAAACGTTCGTTCTCAGGAAAACCTTGCTGTCTTTGATGCGTTCTTTGACTTTACCGAGGATGAGAATAACATCCTGAATACCCGGCTTGTAACGCCCCTTGGGAAGAATGCACTCGACGAATACAACTATACCATTGACCGGAAAGTAATCCTGGATAACCTGTGGGTCTACGAGATCTCCTTTGCTCCGAAATCAAAGCTGTTTCCCGGATATGAAGGTACCTTGAGTATCTACGAGGATTCGTATCAGGTTGTTGCAGCTAAGTTTGCCCCTTCTCAGGAGACCGCTTTTCCGTTTCTCAAGAACTTTACAATTGAGCAGCGGTATGACAAGGTCCAGGATACCCTCTGGGTGCCAACCTATCAGCAGGCTTCGGCAGAACTGAAAGTAAAGGTCATGCCATTTGTTGAGATAAAGGCCAATGTATCGGCGCAGATTAACGTTAGTGCTGTGCGAGCAAACATCGATGTGCCCGACTCGCTGTTTCCCACCGTTGATCCGGACTCAGCAGAGAATCGTGTGCGTACAGATGCCAACGGTGCTACAATTGAGGTAAGGAGCAGGGATGGAAGCAGGCGCACTGTGGTAGATCCGGAGGCCGATTCTGCAAAACCTGAGTATTGGGACAAGTACGCATTTGCCGAGCAGTCTGATGAAGAACGGAAGGTATATGCGCGTCAAGACAGCATTAAGAAGAGCGATCCTGATACAGATGATGATCGTCCACGCGGACCCCTTGCAGGATCGATGTTTAACGTTGGTAGCATCGGAAGTGTTGCCTTCGGACTCGACCCGTACATCAATCGAACGGGTATCACAGGAACGTTGTACGGTCCGGCATTGGCTGTTGTTGCTCCACGTATGCGATTCACTGCATCTGCAGGATTTGGTAGTGCGGATACGCGTGTGGGACGTGCAGATCTCGACGTGCGTTTGTTTCGCTCACAGGGATATGCTATCAGCGCACTGGGCTCTGTGTTCTCGTCCGTAGCATCGATTCAAGATGCACGTAACTCACAGCTTGCATTTACGTCGATCGACGTGGCGAACCTTCTGTATGCCGAGTACTCGGACTTTTATCGTCGCGATGGTTTTGACGTCGGTCTGCGTCTGCGTGCACCATGGGGAACAACAACGGTAGGGGGCTCGTGGGCACGTCATTTCAATGCACCTCTCGTAGAAGACCTCAAACGAGATAGGGCATTAGCTGTTCCGGGTAACTATCGTGTTTTTGGAGTACGGTCTCAGCTGTTCGAGGGCGGCGGCGGCGCACTGGGCAGTCTCTTTGGTGCTGCTAAGGATAACCCCGTTACCGGATCGATCCATGGCATCTACGGCACCGAACTAACGTCGAACGCTTCATTCTGGAGCGTCGATGCAAGCATAACCGGGCATATCCCGACCGTGCGTACCGGTTACTCTCCGATGATGCTGGATCTGACTCTCGAGGGAGGGATGCAGCCGGCAGAAACTCCGCAGCAGTATAGGTTCGTGACGCAGCGAACGTTTCCGGTGCTCGGCATGACGAATATGTTCGCAACGATCAATATCAACCGCTTTGCTGGTACAGAGTATGCAACGCTCCATGCTGAGCATAACTTTACCGACCTTTGGTGGAGAGCTATCGGCTTGCCAGCTTTAACATTTGGACGCGGTGTTGATCTGATCGGACGCTTCAGCGCTACAAACGTTGTGCAACGTGCAAAGCCCCTTGTCGCTGGGCAGTTCTTTGATTCATCGAATGGCTACTACATGGAGGCTGGGTTTGCAGTATCTCGAATCCCATCGTATATCAGTGACTTCATCTTCCTGCGAGTGGATGCGCGCTGGCCGGTAGGACCACGAGCATCCCAGGGCAGCTTTGGCTGGATCCTGACGTTATCCAGTCCGCTGATGTAATTTTGCACCCATGTTCGAACCACAAAAACAACAGATAGCAACTCTCCGCGACCGTGTGGACCAACTGCGGAGGTTCCTTTGACATCGATCGTAAACTTGATGAGATAGCCGAGCGTGAGATGCTCACACAGGCCCCCGGGTTCTGGGACGATGGTCAGAACGCACAGAAGGTAATGCGCGAAACCGCAGGACTCAAAGACTGGGTGGATGCCTGGCGGAATGCAGAGCAAAGTGTCGGCGATGTGCAGGCACTCATTGAGCTTGCCGAAGAGGCTGCAGACCCGTCTATGGAGTCTGAAATCATTTCCGAAGCTGAACGCAGCGCGAAGGCTGTAGACGAGCTGGAACTTCGTAAGATTCTGTCCGGCCCCGATGATAACCGCAACGCAATCTTGACCATCAACGCCGGTGCTGGTGGCACAGAGGCACAAGACTGGGCAGAAATGCTCATGCGTATGTATACGCGTTGGGCCGAAAAGCACGACTTTGAAGTCTACTTGGCAGAAGAGCAGGAAGGCGACACAGCAGGCATCAAGAGCTGTACGCTTGAGATACGCGGACGCTACGCCTTCGGATATCTCAAGGCAGAAAATGGCGTGCATAGACTTGTGCGCATCAGTCCGTACGACTCGAATGCCCGACGTCATACGTCGTTTGCATCGGTCTTCGTCTACCCAGAAGTCGACGACGAAGTAGAGATCGTGATCAATCCTGCCGACGTTGAAATGGATACGTTCCGATCAGGGGGCAAGGGTGGACAGAACGTGAACAAGGTTGAAACGGCCGTTCGCCTTCGCCACATTCCTTCAGGTATCGTCGTGGCTTGTCAGCAAGAACGCTCTCAGCTCCTGAACCGCGAGCATGCGATGAAGATGCTTAAGTCGCGTCTCTATCAGCAACGTCGCGAAGAAGAAGAGGCTGCCAAGGCTGCCATCGAAGGCTCCAAGAAAAAGATCGAATGGGGCTCTCAGATTCGCTCGTATGTCTTCCAGCCATACACCATGGTGAACGATCACCGCACGGAAACAAAGATTACAGATGTGCACTCGGTGATGGACGGAGACCTTGATGAGCTACTGAAAGCCTATTTGCTTCTTGAGGATCAACTCCAAAATTCATGAGCACAAGTAGCATCCACGCGGTAGCCAACATGCTTGATACAAGCGCTCGTGTGTGCGTGCTGACAGGTGCGGGCGTAAGCGCGGAGTCCGGAGTTGCAACGTTCCGAGATCCGGATGGACTCTGGGCGCGCTTCTCTCCGTATGAGCTTGCCAGTATGGATGGCTTTCTTGCCAACCCCGACCGTGTGCGGGATTGGTACACCTACCGTCGCGCAATCATCAACAGCGTAGAACCTAATGCTGGACATGTTGCACTCGCAACACTCGAGAAACTCTTCGGTGAGAACTTCACGTTGGTAACGCAAAACGTAGACAGACTTCATCAGCGCGCCGGCAGTGTGCGCGTGCTCGAGGTGCATGGTAACATTCATGAGAATCGCTGCAGCAACTGTGAAGCTGTTCGCAGTGACGATGAGCTCGTGTGCCCGAAATGCACAGGTGCTATGCGTCCCAACGTTGTGTGGTTTGGCGAGGACCTTCCCGAAGACGTCTTTGTTGCGGCAGAAGAATCCGCCCGCACATGCGACGTGATGCTCGTTGTGGGTACAAGCGCCGATGTGTGGCCTGCGGCAGGCCTGCCCCATACTGCCAAGATGGCGGGAGCACAGATCGTAGAGATCAACCCAAGTCAGACATCACTCACGCCACACGTGCACCATGTGCTCAATGGTACTAGCGCTGAAGTGCTCCCTCAACTTCTCGAGGCAATGGCATGATCATCGGCATGGGCACCGACGTTGTGGATGTACCTCGCGTTCAAAAGTCGTTGGAGGAATACGGTGAGCGATTCTTAGTAAAAGTGTTTACTGAAGAAGAAATCGCCTATTGCAATCGCTTTGGCGACACCCGCTATCTGCACTATGCCGCTCGCTTTGCTGCAAAGGAGGCCTTCTCCAAGGCTGTGAAAACAGGCATGCGCGATGGGATGTCGTTTAAACAGGTAGGGATTCGCAATCTTCCATCTGGAGAGCCAATCATGGAATTATTCGGCCCCATGCTCGAACGCTGGGGAGGCTATACAATTCATGTAAGCCTCAGTCATACAGCAACAGTAGCCCTCGCTGTTGTTGTCATAGAATCTGTCACACAATCATAACCGCATTCTAGTATGCTACCATCGATCTACAACCCATCAGAACCTTTTACCCTTGGATTGTTAGGGGGCGGACAGCTTGCCAAGATGACTGCCCAAGAAGCCTACAGAATGGGACTTCGCGTAGCTGTGATTGAACACGGTGCTGATTCTCCTGCTGGAATGATGACAAAGAAGGAGTTCCCAGGGGGCTGGAAATCACCCGAAGATCTTGAGGCATTTATTCAGGCTTCCGACATTATCACGTTGGAAAATGAATTCATCGACCCAGACATTCTTGACGTGATCGCAGAGCGCCGGCTTGTCTTCCCAACACCAGATACCATGCGTCTGGTGCAGGATAAGTTCATTCAGAAGCAAACGTTTGCAGCCGCTGGCGTGCCAACTCCGCACTTTGCCGAGATCACATCAAAGCAAGACTTGGTAGACTTTGGCGAGAAGCATGGCTATCCCTTTGTTGCAAAGACACGCAAGTTTGGATACGACGGTTACGGCAACGCCACGATCAAGCGTGATACAGAGATCGATATGGTGTGGCGCAGATTTATGGAAGGCGAAGACCCTCGCCCCCTACTTGCTGAATCATTCGTGACCTTTACGAAAGAACTTGCCGTGATGGCTGCGCGTAACAAGCGTGGCGAAATCGCAGTCTATCCGTGCGTGCAGACAATCCAGCAGGGTCATATCTGTGTAACCGTACTTGCACCAGCACCAATTGAACCCGAGCTGCAAAAACGTGCACAAGAGATCGCGGTTGCATGCGTTGAGACCATCAATGGCGTTGGTGTATTCGGTATCGAGATGTTTCTCACAACCGATGATCAGATAGTATTCAACGAGATCGCGCCGCGTCCACATAATAGCGGACACTACACCATCGAAGCCTGCCACACATCACAGTTCGAGAACTGTATCCGCGCAGTAACCAACCTGCCCCTTGGTTCAGCCGACATGCGCGTACCTGCTGCATGCATGATCAACCTACTCGGCGAGCGCACCGGCAGTGGTATTCCCGATAGTGTTATCGAAATGCTCAAGGTTGACGACGTGGCACTGCACCTCTACGGAAAGAAAGACGTCCGCATGGGCCGTAAGATGGGTCACCTAACAGCTACCGGCGCCACGGTAGATGACGCCTTCCATCGTGCGAACCTGGCGCTGAATAAGTTTGTGTGGTAAGTGAGCTACTCGCTACTCATCGATTATTCACCCGCACCGTAATCCAAACTCCGATCACGCCGATGATGATGTTGCCGAGCCACATGGCGAGGAACGGTGAGAGATAGCCGCGGTCTGCGAATTCTTCTCCGCCGATCATGGACATCCAGTAGATCACATAGAAGCCAAGTGAGTACATAGCACTCGTGCCAAAATTGCCTCCTTTTGTGAGGATTCCGAGGGGGCTGCCAACGATCACGAAGAGAAGGCAGGCAAATGGAATTGCATACTTCTTATAGATCTCGACGAGGTACTTGTTGGCAATGATGCGTTCGCTTTTCGCACGCTGATACTCTGATTCGACGATTGTTTGTGCCGTCATGATAAATGAGCTGGCACGGCCCAGGATCTCAGATTGGGTGAGTGGTGTAGACACGATAGAAGGTATGGCACGTAGATCTCGTACATGCTGGCGCACAGCAGAATCATAGCGCTGGTTGGCAAGACGTTCCTGAAGATGGGCTCTATCCACGATTGCCTGCATGTCTGCAATAGTCATTTCGCGCTCTCCACGTGAGCTGCCCGTTACGTCGCTTGCTTCGTAAAAGAATTTATCAGCCGGCAGTACAATCTGGTATCGATCGAACGATACTACACGGTAGTCGTTGGTATTACGAACGCCACGTTGGTGAATCTCTCCCTTCGAGAGTTGAATCACTAGTCGTGTAAGAGAGGGAGAAAATGCTAGGCGTCCGCTGTCTGCACTGATGATGTTCACAAAGTCCATCTTTGATCTGTCATAGATGGAAACGCCAAGCATTGAACCATTCGGGAGCACTCGGCGCGCAAGGATAGACGTGGTTGCGTTGAACGTTGTGAACTGACCTTCTTCCACTGCGAACGAGGGTTTCGTGCTCTCGATATCCCGCATCATACCAGTCAAACGAACATTTGAATCTGGCAGCACGCTGTCAGTATACCAGAACGTGAACCCCCACAACAGACACCCTACAGCCATCACGGGTATCATCATCCTGAAAAGCCCCATACCGCTGGCCTTCATCACGGTGACTTCGTGACTGCTAGACATCGAACCAAAGGCCATGATGGTGCTGAAGAGCACGCCGATCGGGATGGCGAGTACAACGATCCATGACAGATTGAGGACGAGAAACTGAGCTATCGTAGCTGCATCGAGCCCCTTGCTGGCGAGTTTGTCTACCCAGCGCATCATATACTGGATCAGGAACAATGCCATAATCACCGACGTCCCGAAGACGAAAGGGGCTATGTGGGATCGAAGGATGTAGCGGTAAATGAGCATATGGCCTATGCCCGCTTTCGTTCACATTCCTTGATCAGCTTCTCGAATTCATTGGCCTTCTCTGGCTTTTGCTTCTGCAGCGCCTTGAACGCCTCAATGGCTAGTTCGTATGAACCTTGCTGCATGTAGATACGCGCGATCGTCTCAGTAATCAGAATGGGCGACTGCATTGCGCTGAAGTCTTCCCGTGAGATCTCCTGTTCGCTGCTGCCGGTGTTACGCGGTAGACGTGCATCATTAAGCCGTGCCGCAAGTTCTTCGAGTGTTACGGGTTTCTTTCGAGGTTCTTGTGCATCCGACGGACGCGCTGTGCGGCGCATCTGGTGGAACGTTCTGAACGCTGGTGGATCGAGCAATGATGTGATTTCCCGGCGTCCGCGCGAGCGTGTTCCTTCGAACCGCAGACTGGTAAACTCGAGTCCGGGAATGAGTCGCACGCTCGAGCTGCGTATGATCCGCGTATCCGTTGTGATTGGAGCCATCTCGATGAGCCGCAACACGTTCGGATGCGACGCAACAGGGGCTGGCTCATCGAAGCGCTCAGCTTCCAAGTTCATCACGGGTTCTTCGTAGAACGCTGGTGCCGTCTCAGTAGCAGGCTCTTCATAGAACTCTGCAAGTGGTTCGATTACAGGTTCTTCGCAGAGCTCTGGTTCTGGCTCGACTTCAGGTTCTTCGCAGAGCTCTGGTTCTGGCTCGGCTTCAGGTTCTTCGTAGAGCTCTGGTTCTGGCTCGACTTCAGGTTCTTCGAAGAGCTCTGGTTCTGGCTCGGCTTCAGGTTCTTCGTAGAGTTCAAGTTCTGGCTCGGTTGCATGCTCTTCGTCGAGAATCGACACTGCTTGGGCTGTTGGCACCTCTTCAGGAAGGTGCTCGTGCTCCGACGCATGTGGTTCTTCGACAATTAGTGTGTCTTCGGCCACAAGCACCGGTTGCACTTGGACATATGATCGCAGTGGCGGCAGCCCTGGAAACCTCGCATAAAGAGCTTCACGGATAAGCTGTGCGTCGCTGCTCTGTCCCAGCGATTCGTACGCCGAAGCAAGCAATACATACCCGCCGATATAGTCAGGGTAGTGCTCGACACCGGATGCGCATAGCTGCGCAGCCTCTAGAATGCTGTTCGACTGCAACAGATGAATTGCGGCAACAGCAAACGACGGGTCAGGACGATTAGTCGCGGTTACCAAACAAGCGGAGCAGGTACAGGAACAAATTGATGAAGTTTAAGTAGAGAGACAATGCACCGATGATGGCACGCTTGTGGGCAAGGCCCTCGCCAGCATACATCACGATTGCCTGTTCCTTGATCTTGTTCATTTCATAGGCTGTAAGGCCAGTGAAGATCAGGACGCCGATTACACTGACGGCGAACTCAAGAACGCCGCTGCCAAGAAATACATTAACGAGCGAGGCGATGATGAGCCCGATAAGCCCCATGAACAGGAATGAGCCCATACCTGTGAGATCGCGCTTGGTGGTATATCCGAACACAGCAGAAGCTGTATACATGCCTGCGGCAATCAGGAATACCTGGAAAATGCTACCGAGATCATAGACGAGGAAGATTGCCCCGAAGGACAAGCCATTGGTAAGCGCGTAGGCAATGAATGTTCCGGCTGCTGTGCTTGGCTGCATCTTATCGATGCGGGCCGATAGAAACAACACCATTGCTAAAGGAGCCAGCATCACAACCCATACGAGCGGTGTGCCAAAAATCACCGCCTGTAGCGTTTCACTCGCGGCAACAAGTGCTGCGCTAGCTGTTGTAAGAAGAAGACCTCCAACCATCCATGCATACACGCGCTGCACGTATGACCGGATAGCGTCTTGGCTTATCACCTGCGAAAACGTTGTGTTAGACTGCATGTTCATAATGAACCTCGACGATGTTGGGACTACCTATTTCGCGTCACGACAAAGTTAGCAAAGTCTAACAGTGCTGACTTGTACTGCGAATCCTGGAATACGACGATTTTCTCTCGCGCCTGTTGTTGAAGATCGTGAGCTGTTGCCTGAGCAGACGCGATGCCATCGTGGTGGGTAACAAAATCAATCACGCGCTGAACGTCCTTGGTGTCTGCCTTTTTCGACTTAACAATGCCTACAATCTTCTTGGACTCTGAAGTATCGGCTTTCTGCAGGGCTCGCAAGAGCGGTAATGTGATCTTACCCTCACGAATATCATTTCCTACTGGCTTGCCGAGAATCATCGTTCGGCTTGTATAGTCAAGAACATCGTCCCGAATCTGAAAAGCAAGACCAACTAACTCGCCATAGTCCCGCAGTGCTGATCGAACATTAACATCGTCGGATGCACTTATCGCACCCACTTCGCAACACGTAGAAATCAGGGACGCCGTTTTGTCGGAAATGATCCGGAAGTACGTTTCTTCGTCAATTGTTTTCTGACGGCTTTTCTGAATCTGCAGCAGCTCACCCTCACTCATGCGCCGAACAGCCTCGCTGGTAACCCGAAGGTAGTCGAATTCGTTGGTATTGACGGCGATCAGCAAGCCCCTTGACAGGAAGTAGTCTCCGACAAGCACTGCAACCTTGTTTTTCCAGACTGCATTGATCGATGCCACGCCCCTACGTTCGTCTGAACTGTCTACCACATCATCATGCACCAGTGTTGCCGTGTGGAGTAACTCTACCATGGCCGCACCAACAAACGAGCGCTCATTAATCTGGCCACAAAGGCCCGCGGAAAGAAATACGAGCGCGGGACGCACGCGTTTTCCGCGTTGCTTCATGATGTAGCGCACCACAGTATCCAGCAGCGCCGTGCGGGAGCGAACCTGGTCGCGCATGTACGACTCGAAACGTTCTATCTCGGCTGCAACAGGTGCGCTGATCGACGAAATGCTATGTGAACTCATGGAAGGGGCTTATGCTGCCGGTTTAGGTTGTACAATCCGAGCAACTACCACACTGATCTCATAGAGCACCCAGAGTGGCACAGCAACCATGAGCTGGCTAACGGGATCGGGAGAAGGTGTAATGATCGCGGCGAGAATAAGGATAACAACGATGGCATGCCGCCGGTACTTTGTCATTGTAGCCGATGTAAGCATCCCAATACGTGCTAACACGAAGGTTACCATAGGAAGTTCAAAGATCAGTCCACTAGCAAGCAACATGTTCACTAGGAAACTGAAATAACTGCCAACGTAAATGTTGTTCTCAATGTTAGCATTGGCAAACTCAGTAACGTAGTTCAACATGCTGGGGATAAGAAACAGATATCCGAACGCTACTCCGAGCAGAAAGCAGAAGCTCGTGAGCAGTGTGATCCTCAGGGCCCACTTGCGCTCGGTCATGTACAGACCAGGTGCAACAAAACACCACACCTGATAGAGAATCCATGGGAAGGCTAGGATTATTCCCGATAGAAAGATCACCTTGAAATACAAGAATGTCTGCCCAAACGGTTCGATGTTCTGGAGTTTGACGTGAGAGTCTACAGCCGGCTTAAGGAGGAGAAGGTTCATGATCTCGTCCCCAAAGTATCCAACCACGCAACAGGCTGCTAATAAGCCGTACGCAGAGTATAATAGCCGCCTACGGAGCTCCTCGATGTGATCAAGGAACCCCATTTCTTTACCAGGCTCGTGCGTAGCCAACGACATGCTGTAATTTCTGCCTTTATGTAGGTGGTGTGCTGCGAAAATACGCAGAGTGAATACCTAAAATGTTTTTGGACTTTAGCAAGTAAAATAAATTCACAGGTACCACATTTTTTCCTTGTGAGAGATGACGTAGCAAAGGATATTCGCATCCCGCGTGCAACTCTGCGCACGGGAACAGCAGCAATGGGGAATTGAATCGGTAGTTGGGGGGATATAACTACGTTGGGATACAGAAATTGACTATGAACAAGAGCACGACACGGGTTTCGCAACAGAGCGTCACAGATGCAGAAGGCCTTTGGGGTCAGTGTCTGGACATCGTTCGCGATAACGTTTCAGATCAAGTCTTCAAGACGTGGTTCGAGAAGATGCGTCCAATGAAGTGGGACGGCGCTCAGTTAACACTGGAGCTTCCGAGCCATTTCTTCTACGAGTGGATCGAGCAGCATTACTCGAACCTACTCCAGAAGACCATTCAACGCGTGCTCGGTGCTAAGGCGAAGGTTGTATTTGAAGTTGTTGTTGATGATGGTGGCTCTTCGCAGGAACGCAAGACTGTAAAGCTTCCGGGACTTCGTGGCGGTGTTCAGCCGTCGTTGCCGTTCAGCGAAGCAAAGCCGCAAACGCAGGCTCCGGTTCGAACAACACACTATCCAACGTATTTCAATCCGCGGTACACATTTGAGAATTTCATCCGCGGTGAAAACAACCAGCTCGCTACATCGGCAGCAATCGCTGTTGCTGATAATCCTGGCAAGACTAAGTTCAATCCGCTCGTGATCTACGGTCCAACGGGTCTTGGCAAAACACACCTCGTACAGGCCATTGGTAACCGCGTTCTCCAGCGCAACCCACAGGCAAAAGTGCTCTACACGAACTCCGAGAAGTTCACGATGGAGTATATCAATGCCATCCAGACAAACAAGGTGCCGGAATTCACGAACTTCTACCGCAGCGTAGATGTACTTATCGTGGACGATATCCAGTTCTTGGGCGGAAAAGAGAAAACGCAGGATAACTTCTTCCACACCTTCAATGCCCTGCATCAGGATGGTAAGCAGCTTATTCTAACATCTGATAAGCAGCCGAAAGACCTCGCTGATCTTGACGAACGTCTGATCTCTCGTTTCCAGTGGGGCCTTACAACTGATATTCAGCCGCCAGATCTGGAAACACGTATCGCCATTCTCCAGCAGAAGAGCATGGAGGAGGGCATGGACCTTCCGGGTGATATTCTCGAGTACGTTGGTATGCATGTAACAAGCAGCGTACGTGAACTCGAAGGGTGTCTGATTTCAATCTTGGCGAAGGTGTCGTTGGATCGCAGAGAGCTTACGCTGGACCTTGCCAAAGAGGTTGTTCGTGGAATCTCGAGTGCAGGCAGCTCACGCACGCTTACCATTGACGAAATCAAGAAGGAAGTTGCAACGTATTACAACATCGAGATAGCATTGCTCTCTGCCAAGACACGAAAGCACGAGATTGTACTTGCACGTCAGATGTCGATGTACCTTGCAAAGAACCTGACTCAGACGTCGCTCAAGAGCATTGGAATGCACTTTGGCGGACGCGACCACACGACGGTTCTGCACTCATGCCAGCAGATCTTGAACTACATCGATACGGATAAGAAGGTCCGCCAAGACGTGGAGTTTTTGAAAAAAGCACTCCGCGGATAACTTGGTAGATTTCGAATAAGTGTTAAATTCGCAATCCCTATTCCGCAGTAGCTCAGCTGGTTAGAGCATCTGACTGTTAATCAGAGGGTCCGGGGTTCAAGTCCC